>MHEL01000090.1:0-9105 GCA_001803815.1 Nitrospirae bacterium RBG_19FT_COMBO_42_15
GTTATAACCTTAAACTCATGGCCGACATTATAAATAATCGGCTCCTTAATCTTGTCCTCTGGAAAAGTCAGATGCACCTTTACGCTCGCCATTTCGCCTCCTCTCTTTAACAGCAACCGCCTGCTATTGCAGGGATGATTGACACCTCGTCTCCATCCTTTAAAGATGAATCTTTTCCCTGCATAAAGCGGATGTCCTCTTCATTTATATATACATTCACAAACCTTCTTATTGCCCCTGCCTCATCATAAAGCCGCTCCTTTAAGCCAGGATACGACTTCTCAAGATTCTCAATCATTTCACCAATATTCTTTCCCTCAACCTCTACCTCTCCGCTGTTTCCAGTCAGTTTTCTTAATGGAGTTGGTATCTTAACTTTCACAGGCATTTCAAAACCTCCCATTTTTAGGACAGGCAAGACGCCTGTCCTAATTTTATTAATCCCACTTCGTCCCCCTTTAGTAAAGGGGGAATGAGGGGGTTACTTTTTCAATATCTTCTCAAAGGCGCTAAGCTTCGGGTCAATAAACACAGGCGAGCCAACTGCGTTTATCACTGCCTCCTGCGTCTTTAAGCCATTTCCTGTTATATAGGCAACTGTTCTATCCTTCTTCTTTATCTTTCCAGACTCAATCAATTTCTTTAACACGCCGACTGTCACGCCGCCTGCAGTCTCTGCAAAGATACCCTCTGTCCTTGCAAGGAGCTTCATGCCATCAACAACCTCAGGGTCTGTTACAGTATCAAAAGCGCCTCCGCTTTCTAACACAACCTTTAAGGCATAATAGCCGTCAGCAGGATTGCCTATTGCGATGGACTTTGCAATGGTATTCGGCTTTACAGGCTTTACATAATCTGTCTTGTTTTTATATGCTGTTGCAATGGGCGAGCAGCCCTCTGCCTGAGCCCCATTCACCTTTGTATTGACCTTATCAATAAGCCCGATCTTATGCATCTCATTAAATCCCTTCCATATCTTTGTCAAAAGAGAGCCTGATGCAGCAGGCACAACTACCTGGTCAGGCGTTGTCCAGCCAAGCTGCTCTGCTGTCTCATAGGCAAGGGTCTTTGAGCCCTCTGCATAATAGGGCCTTATGTTGATATTTACAAATGCCCATTTGTATTCTGCTGCAATCTCGCTGCACAATCTGTTGACATCGTCATAATTTCCATTAACAGCAACAACTGTGGGCTGATAGATTAAACTACCAAGGATCTTTCCTGCTTCTAGGTCGCCGGGTATGAATACAAAACACTTTAGCCTTGCCTCTGCTGCATGGGCTGCAACAGAGTTTGCCAGATTACCTGTTGATGCGCATGCTACTGTATCAAAGCCGAGCTCCTTTGCCCTTGTTAAGGCAATGGACACAACCCTGTCCTTAAATGAAAGGGTCGGGTGATTCACTGTGTCATTCTTAATATAAAGCTCATCAATGCCAAGCTCATCTCCAAGATTATGCGCCCTGATTAATGGCGTAAAGCCGGCATAAAGCCCTACTGTAGCCTCGCCTGCAACAGGCAGAAGGTCAATATACCTCCAGAGGCTCTTTGGCCCCTTTTCAATCTTCTCCCTGCTTATCTGGCCTTTAATCCAGTCATAGTCGTAATTTACCTCAAGGGGTCCAAAACAGAACTCGCATACATGCAATGGCTCTGCCGGATACTCCTTACCGCACTCCCTGCAAATCAAACCTTTTATCTTACTCATTAACTCTCCTAAACAAAAAATCCTTTGGACTTTTTACAAAGCCGTCAATCAAATCGCACAGACTGGCTGTTCATAGTCTATCAGCTCTTTTATAGTCGGCTTCTCGCCGCAAACAGCGCACTTTGGATTCCTGTGCAGCTTTACCTCCCTGAATTTAGACCTTAATGCATTATATGTCAATAACCTGTTTGACAAAAGCCTTCCCTTGCCAACAGCAAGTTTTAAGACCTCAGTTGCCTGGATTGTGCCAATTACGCCTGCAAGCACACCAAGCACGCCCGCCTCCTGGCATGACGGGACCAATCCTGTCGGCGGCGGATTGTGGAATATGCACCTGTAGCATGTAGACTGATTAGGAATAATCGTCATCACCTGACCGTCAAACCGCAGTATGCCTCCATGCACAAGAGGCTTGTTTGCGAACACAGCAGCATCATTTATGAGAAACTTTGTTGGAAAATTGTCTGTGCCGTCAACAATAATATCATATTCGTTAAAGATGGACATGATATTTTTTGAAGATAATCTCTCATTATATGTTGTTACCTCTATATCAGTGTTTATTGCCTCCATCTTCGCCTTTGCAGATTCCACCTTTGGTCTGCCCAGGTCAGACGTGTGATGGAACACCTGCCTCTGCAAATTTGAGAGGTCAACAACATCGCCGTCAATAATCCCTATCCTGCCAATACCAGCAGCAGCGAGATAAAGGCCGATGGGCGAGCCAAGTCCGCCTGCGCCGATTATCAGCACCTTTGTCTCAAGAATTTTTCTCTGGCCCTTGCCGCCAACCTCAGGCAGTATTATATGTCTGCTGTATCTTCTTATCTGTTCTTCTGTAAAATTTGACATAATTTTTAAAAGCAAATCCTAAATCCTAATATCTAAATCCTAAACAAATTTAAAATCCCAAATCCAAATTTCAAAACTTTTGGATTTTTGTCATTTGACATTATTTAGAACTTAGGATTTCGGATTTAGGGTTTAACAATTTACATATTAAAATACTTCTCTATACTAAAATACCTCTCCCCTGTATCAGGAAGAACTGTTACAACCCTTTTGCCTTTACCAAGCTCCTTTGCTACTTGCAATGCCGCCATCATATTAGCGCCTGAGGATATGCCAACCAAAAGCCCCTCTTCCCTTGCAAGCCTTTTTGACATTTTAAAGGCATCATCATCGCCAACTGTTATAATCTTATCAATAATCCCTCTGTTTAATACCTTCGGAATAAAACCAGCGCCAATACCTTGAATCTTATGAGGCCCGGGCCGGCCGCCTGACAGAACAGGCGAGCCTGCCGGTTCAACTGCTATTATTTTTATATCAGGATTCTTTTCTTTTAAAAACTCCCCAACCCCTGTAATTGTGCCGCCTGTGCCGACGCCTGCAACAAAGGCATCAATCCTGCCATCCATTGCATCCCATATTTCTACAGCAGTGGTCTTCTTGTGTATTGCAGGATTAGCCGGGTTTTCAAACTGATTCGGCATAAAATATTCAGGATGCCCTTTTAAGATTTCATTTGCCTTATCAATTGCGCCCTGCATTCCGTCCTTTGCAGGCGTAAGAACCAGTTCAGCGCCGTATGAGGCGAGCAAATTCCTTCTTTCAAAGCTCATGCTCTCAGACATCACTAAGATTAACCTGTATCCCTTAACAGCGCACACAAGGGCTAAGCCAATGCCTGTGTTCCCGCTTGTCGGCTCAATTATAGTATCGCCTTTTTTTAACTTACCCTTTGCCTCTGCATCCTCTATCATGTTAAGGGCGATCCTGTCCTTAACGCTTCCAGCAGGATTAAAGGACTCTAACTTAACATAAATCTCAGCGCTGCTCTCTTCTAATATCCTGTTTATTTTTACAAGAGGTGTATTGCCGATAAGCTCAACAACATTATTATACAGCCTCTTTAGCAACCCCGCCTCCCATGAAATATAGAAACTCTATTATATCGCCATCTTTTATAGAAACTGCGGCGTAATCCTTTCTCTCAAGGATCTGTGAATTAAGCTCAACAGAAACCATCTCAGGCTCCACATTCCTTGCCTTTAAAAGTTCAAGGATGTTCTTTACATTTACATCTTCCAGCTTGCCATTTATCTTAACCTGCATAAACATACAACCTTTCTTATTAAAAAAAGAATTATTTAAAAATATAACGAAATTATAAGAGCTTGTCAATAATAAATATGCCTTGATTTTTAATTTGATATTAACTACAATTCAAAAACTAAAAGGAGGGTTAGTTTATGCCAATAAGGATTAATTATGTGCTCAAGGTCTATGATGCAAAGCTTGTTGATATAAAGAAGGCGCTTGAAGCAGCTAATATCAAGGTGCACAGCATCATTGAAACACACAGGGAAGAAGTAGAAACAATAGCTGAAGAAAAACCAGCAGCATAATTATAAATAAAAAAAGATGCCCTTTTTATGGGCATCCTTTTAATTAATTGCCGCTAAAAGACGAGGCTTACAGGATAATTTAAACCTTCTGCCTGCTCAAGCTGCCTTAACTGCCCTCTCCCTCTCAGGTGTCTCTTTATATTCAATCTCAACCTTCTTTGCTGTTAGCTCTTTCGGAACAGGCATTGTAATCTCCAACATTCCGTTTGTATATGTTGCATGAACCTTGTTTGCATCAACACCTTCAGGAAGCGGCATCGACCTTTCAAATGCGCCATAGGAGATCTCTTTCATCAGGCATTCCTCTTCTTTAGTCTCCTTGGCTGTCCTTCTTTCACCTTTGATTGTAATCTGGTTGCCGACTATAGAGATGTCTACATCCTTTGGGTCTATTCCAGGCAATTCAGCCCTAATTACGAGATTGCCTTTGCTGATAAAGCTCTCTACAGAAGGCAGCCATTCTGTTTCTCTAAAACCTAACATCCTTTCCCCTGCGCCAAAGAATCTCTTGAAGATGTCATCAATCTCTTTATGTAATGTAGGAAGCTCTGAAAAGGGTGTCCATTTAATTAGTTTTCTCATACAAGGTCACCTCCTTTTTTCCGTCAAAGCCTCGTCTTTATTTTACTTTAATATAATACCACAAAATTTCAATTTTGTCAAGCATAACCTTTTGATTTTATAAAGAAATTTGCCAAGTTATCCACCGAAAAAGCGCTAATAAATTAATGAGTTGCAAAGCCTTTTCTTTTCCTTTGCAATCTGTTAATGGTTGTAATATACTATTTTAAAAGATGACAGAAAAATTAAAGCTCGGCAGTTTTTTTCTTTATATAATAGAGAGCGGCAATATCCGTTTAGACGGCGGCGCAATGTTCGGCACAGTGCCAAGGGTTCTCTGGGAAAAGACAAATCCGCCTGATGAAAAAAACAGAATCCTGATTGGCCTGAATCTCTTGCTTGTTAAAACAGGCAAAAAAAACATCCTGATTGATACAGGCAGCGGAGAAAAGGGGGATAATAAGTTTAATAAAATATATGAAATTGAACATGTGCCGATAGATAAAGCCCTATCAACTGCAGGTATAAAGCCTTCTGAGATAGATATAGTTATTAATACACATCTTCACTTTGACCATGCAGGCGGAAACACCATTATGGGTAAGGATGGCAGATATATCCCGGCATTTCCAAATGCAAGATATATAATACAGAAGGATGAGTGGAATGACGCAATAAACACAAACGAGAAAACAAGGGCGAGCTACAGAGGGGACGACTTTATCCCATTAAAAGAAGCAGGTGTATTAGAACTTATAGATGGAGACGCAGTAATAGAAGAGGGTATAAGTGTATTAAAGACGCCGGGACATAATCGGAACCATCAGTGCGTATTAATAGAATCAGAGGATAAGAAGGCTGTTTATCTCGGCGATTTAGTGCCAACAGCCTCGCATATCCCATTGCCGTATATAATGGGTTATGACCTGTTTCCATTAGAAACACTGGAGAATAAAAAAAGGATATTGAATAAGGCTGCTGATGAAGGATGGCTATTGATATTTGAACACGACCCAAAGATAAAGACCGGCTGCCTAAAGAGAGATGGGGGTAAGTTAGTATTGATATCTCGGTAAGCAAAGTGTCATTGCGAGGAGCAAAGCGACGAAGCAATCTGAGATTGCCACGCTCCCTTTGGTCGCTCGCAATGACAAATAGAAAAATTTAATTTCTCATTCATGCTATCGATAGGGAGGTGGTATTTATGCCATTAAGTGCATATGTTTTAATCAGGGTTATCGGCGACAGGACTGAAAGCGCATTCAAATTTATATCTGCTTTAAAAGGGATAAAAAGCGTGCATACAGTAACAGGACCGTATGACATCATTGCCCTTGTTGAGGCGCCTGATTTAAAGGGCCTTGGCGAAATGATTCTATCTAAGATAAGAACCCTTGACGGTGTAAGGGAGACAACCACATGCATTGTAGTAAATGTATAATAACATCAAATATGGAGGTCTGCCATGAAGGAGGAAAAGATAGGTGTAGTATTGCATTATTACAGTAAGGCAGGCGTTGCTGCAATAAAGTTAGATGATGCACTCAAGGTCGGCGACAAGATTCATATAAAGGGTCATACTACAAATTTTGACGAGGTTATTAATTCTATCCAGATTGAGCACAATCAGGTAAATGCGGCAAAGAAGGGTGATGATATAGGCATTAAGGTCCCTGACCATGTCAGGGAGCATGATGTTGTTTATAAAGTAACAGAATAAAAGGTTAGTGTTTTTTTGTCCTATGAATCTGATTATTGATAAATTAGCAGGGGTAGAAGGCTGGGAAACAGCCGCATCAAGGATTGCATCAGATAAAGGTGTTGCAATAATACTTGGCGCGCCTGACAGCGGCAAAACCACATTTGCCCGCTTTCTGGTTGACTGGCTGACTAAGAAGCAGCTCTCTGTTGCTATGGTTGATGCAGACATGGGGCAGTCAACATTAGGCCCTCCTACAACCATTGGCATGAACGTGTTTAAGTCAGCGCCCCACTGGCTTGAAGATATTCCATGCAGGTCTTTGCACTTTGTAGGCTCTACATCGCCGGAAAAGCATTTTATCTCTACTATTGTAGGCGTAAAAAAGATGACAGAGTCTGCACTTGGCTGCGGTGCAGAGATAACCCTTGTTGACACATCAGGCCTTGTATATGGAAATGCAGGCCGCCTCTTAAAATCACAGAAGATAGACATAATAAAACCGAACCATATTGTTGCAATTCAGGAGAGCGATGAGATTGAGCACCTCCTCCTCCCGTATATAAAACAAAATACAATCAAAATACACCGCCTTATGACATCTGAAGATACAAAGACAAAACCCAAAGACCAGAGAAGGTCTTACCGCGAGATAAAGTTTCAGGAATACTTCAGGAAGTCCATGCGGCACAGGTTTGTACTCGGAGACATCGGCATCTTGGGTTCATTTCTTGGCAGCGGGCGAAAACTCAGCGCAAATGATTTAATTTTTTTATCAAAAACATTGGACGCCAATGCAGTACATGCAGAAATCGGGTTTGAAGAGGTTTTGATAATAGTAAAGGGCGGCTATTCAAAGGAAGGCATTGTAAAGCTTAAAAAGCACTTCTTAGATAGAGAGATTATTATTAACGAGCTTGATGATTTTAAATTTTTAATAACAGGATTAAATGATGAGAAAAATAACACACTCGGCATCGGCATAATAGAGGAGATAGAAATGCCTGCCGGCATTATTACAGTAATTACGCCATTACATGATATAGAAATGGTCAGGATGCTGCATTTTGGTTCTATTAAGCTAAATTTATCAGGAAGAGAGATAAATAACAAGCAATAAAGGGCAATCACAAGGACTGCCCCTACCTTATCTTTTCAATCGCAGTTGCCGTCCATATCCCGTTCGGCTTTATCACCCTTGCAAGATGCACATTATATTTTATTTCTTTATATGCAGTAGTAACTAAAGCATGCTTCTCATCCATCTGCGCTATCTTGCAGGCATTATAATCTGCCATCTCACGGCTGTCTGTCAGGGCGCCGTGCGCAACATCAATCGGATTAAGCCTCCAGAGCTGATAGCCGTTTTCTACTGTCAACTGCAGTCTTGACTCATTGTCATAGTCAATATGGAGTTTTAGGGTTTGACTTGTTTTTGCCTCGCTTTTTTTCCCACAGCCGAGAGGGGATAAAGTAAAGGCCATTACGCCTGCTACGAAGAGAACGCTGAATCTTTTAAACATAATACACCTCAATAATTCTTTGTACCTGTTGCAACAGGCGCACTTTTAATGTTTGTTATATCATATTAGCAGATAGCCTGTCAATATTTGAAAAAAAATATTTAAGGGAAATGTGATAAAAGACCTTGATTGTGTTTGGCCCATTCATGTTATTCATTTTCTTGCCTGCAATGGGCTATTATTATAATTACCTGATGATTATCAGCTATGAAATAAACATTGGGACAGTAGAATATTTTTGCAGAAGAGTAAAGGTTGTGTAATGGGTAGACCCGGCCTTGATTCCCCGCTTGACAATCATATCGACTTTGCATATAATTATAGCATACAAAGGAGGTGCGTATTATGCGTGCGACATTAAACATACCCGACAAGCTCTTTTCTGAGGCACAGAAGATTACAGGAGAAAAATCCAAGACAAAAACAGTCGTTATCGCTATTCAAGAGTTTATTAAGCAGAGAAAGATAAAGGAATTGATTGCCTTGAGAGGGAAAATTCAGATTGATTATGATTGGGGGAAAGAGGAAAAACTTGAAATAGAAGCCCAGAAAAAAAGGGAGAAGCTGCTTGAAAAATAGGATACTAACTGATACAAGCGTCTGGATTGAGTTTTTTAAATTAAAATCAAAAATTGGAGACAGGCTTGAGTATCTGCTAATTGAGAACTCTATTTGGACATGCGGAATCATTATGTTTGAGCTTTTGCAGGGGGTAAAATCAGAGCCTGAAAAAGTTAAGATATTAGATAAGCTTTCAAGCCTGCCGTATGTTGAGATGACAGATATATTGTGGCAGAAGTCTGCCGAGCTTTCTATCTCCTTAAAAAAAGAGGGCTTAAATCTTCCTCTATCCGACATCTTCATATCCGCAATCGCCATTGAAAATAACCTTTCTGTTTTTACAATTGATAAACACTTTGAACAGATGCCAAATTTAAAGCTTTACAGAATATAACCGTTTTATCAACTCCCCCTGCCCCCCTCATACATTAAGAGTGAGCGGTGATTATTCCTCCCCTTGATAAAAAGGGGCGCTGCATCATCACCCTTATTTTTCCCACTGCCCTTAATCTTTATAAAACAACTTAGCAGAAGATTAAAGGCTGTGCTATGTGCAGGCGCGGCTCTGATGCCTTTCGCTATGCTTCACTCTTAGAATCAGGCTTGCAGATGCCCTGCTCATGCTAATTCTGAAAAAAGATT
>MHEL01000090.1:9300-10389 GCA_001803815.1 Nitrospirae bacterium RBG_19FT_COMBO_42_15
TGATAGATCTTTAAATAGTGAATAGGTGAGAATGAAACGGAAAATTATCTTTCCGTTCCTGTCCATCAGCTCCGGGGGATGGTTTTTTAAAACTAAATATCCAGCTTGGCATACATCATGCGTTGTATAGATTTTTTTCTTTCGCATTGTTCTTATTTAGCCTTTTCGATTTTAATTTTGATGAAATTTTATCAGAGAAGATAAAATAACGATATTCCCGTCTAGTCCATAGCATTAAACGGGAAAAAAAAACAGAAAAGACCATGATTTGTCATTAGTGGCAGAGGCAATTACATTAGTGTTTTTTTTAACTTTTTTCCAGCTTGTATTATCATCTCCTTGGCTTTACTATAAGCTCGTTTACATGCCTTATATTTAGCCATTACTTTTTCATTGTAGGCAGGATTTTCATTAATTCCAGATAGTTTCCTTGCTATTTGAGAAAAATTTAATCCTTCATTGTGGTGTAGGTCATAAACTTCCCATGGGGAACAAGTGTATTCTCTGTTTCGTATTTCCCTTCGGTTGACGTACTTTCTATAAAAATCTATTTTATCTTTAATATTAATTAAAATTGAATTTCTATTTTCGGTTAAATCTATTTTAAGCAATAAATATTTACCATCAACTAAGTTAGGGCTATAGTCATATCCAACCAGTTTGCCTTTTTTATCCCGTAATTCTATGGGCTTGCTCGCTCTAATTTCAGTTACTGTTGGTTCATTAAAAAAATTCCTTATATCTCCCACAGTTAAAAATATGATATCGTCCGGCTTATCACCGATTAATGCATTAACTCTGTATTTCCACATCATTTCTTCTTGTTTATCATAATATCGTGCATGATCATCAGGGTTGTCCGTTTCGAGGGCAGTTGCAGCTAAATCGTCAAGTTCTCTAAAGTCTTTCTGATAAGCACGGGTTCTTATTAAAGCTTGAATTTTATCATAATTCTTTTGTAATCTTGGGTCTTTTTTACCTTCTTTATTAAATTGTTCTTTAAAATGAGTTCTTTGCATGCATTCAAGAAGCCTTATTTCATTAAGTAGGTCTTTAGTTTTTCTCATGAAAATTCTTTTCTCTTTTTCT
>MHEL01000091.1 GCA_001803815.1 Nitrospirae bacterium RBG_19FT_COMBO_42_15
AGCCGGCCCAGTTGGCATTGTGCTGGCCGCAGAAAAAGCTTGAAGCAGATAAGCCGGTCTCTTTTACAATCGCTGCCGGACTTGGAAACCATATCTTATTTGCAGGCGGTTTTAAACCGCTGTAAATATATAATTCGTCAATTAGTGCTTCTGCCTTAGCATGGTCTATTGGTGTGCAGTCTAATCCCACGCTAAGCCAATATTGGCAATATTCATCAATGTTCATATATGCTCCTATCCTTTATTATTGGAGGGAAACCAGCGGTTTCCCTCCCTATTTTCTGAATTTTTCTTACACACAGCCTCCTATCCTTGGAAGACCTGCAATCTTATTTGCCTGCCTTGCAGGACCATCTGGATAAAGCTCATACAGATACTTTGTATTGCCCTTATCTGGTCCAAGTCTCTTGCCAATTGCCTTGACAAGTATCTTTATCATTGGGGCGATCTTGTATTCCTCATAATACTCTCTAAGAAAATTAACAACCTCCCAATGGGCATCTGTCATCGCTACCCCTTCTTCTTTTGCAAGATACTCTGCAACCACAATGCTCCAGTCCTCAGAGTTTATAAGATGACCGTTTTTATCAAACCAATTCTGGTGGTTATTACCCATTACAGTCTTCAGCCATATCTTAATACTTACCTGACTTACCTTCTCTTCTAACTGCCAATCTTCCTTTTTGGGAAGACTTTCATTTAGCTTCTGCTTTATCTGCCCTAACTGCTCTCCTACCTGCAGATCTATCTGCTGTTGAATTTGTGATAGATTCATTTCTTCCATATTTCCTCCTCAGTCTATTACAGTCCTTGTTTCTTCCAAAAACGGGTCGTATTCTTTTTGCCTGCCTACCTTCCAGATGCCCGGTTCCACAATAATAGGATTGTGTTCCTCATGCACAACCTTAAAGGGATTGCCTGCCTTTATATACAATGTTCCGTCTTTCTCATATACCTCTAATTCCGTATCTACAATAGCATGTGCATGATTAGTTGCTTTGCCTTCCGCAAGGATATACCTGTTATTTCTTGCAGATACCTTTTCTGCATTTTTGGGAATTTTTTCTGCCTCAGTTAAATATACATCACCTTGAATATACATATTTCCTCCTTACCCCGAACTTTATGTGGTTCGGGGTTTAAGTTATTCTTATCGGCTTAAAACCTCTTCCCTTCAATTACCTACATTTGGCCACTTTATCCGAAAAAGATGAATAAACATTGCGAACTCCGGCAGCAGTCGCGCTATAAGGCATAGCATGCAATGCGTCTATACCCAATTTGCTTGCTTCAGTAATAGCATCTTGATTAGCCCCCATAAAAACAAATTCCCAGCTATATACATTTTGTTGATGGGTAATCATGCTATTAACATTATCTATTGTAAAATATTTACTGGCATTTTCATATCCATCTGTCTGAATACCAAATATTACTTTTGATGGTCTTTGATTTTCCGGCATATATGATAATCTCCTGCCAGTATCATCAATTGTCTTCCCAATAGCATCTAATAAAGCAGTCGAACCTCGCGGCTTATATACCCTGTCATCAATTAAAGAAGCTTCTTGAAGGTTTTTCCCCATATAAACAATTTCATAAATATTATCAAATTGAGCAAGGGTTATGGTAGCTTCTCCAGGAATAGCCTGCTGTTCTTTTAAAAATCTGTTAAACCCGCCGATTACATCCTCCTTAATAGATTCCATTGATCCCGACCTATCAAGAACAATTACAATATCACAATAATTTGCTTTCATATCCTTTCCTCCTTTAAAACTAAAAAAGTATGATATAAGGACGTTACAATACTATTATGAATTACCTTTGAGAGAATGGCTTGAATATACATGTTCCCTCCTTTAAAAATAAAAAAAATATTATGAAGACGTTACTATATTATGAATTGTTTTTGAGAAAATAATAGATAGTTTGCATCACCTCCTTTCTTTTCAGGAAACTGGTGCAAAAAAATAATGATAGGGTCTGCTCAGTGGCTGCTGTCGCTGCCTGCGGTTTCTTCCCTGACCGAAACAGCTATTTTGTAAAGCACGGTGAGTATCAGGGTGCCGATTGCCCAGACTCCGAGGGTAATTAGTGTCTCTGGCAGGGTTGGCCAGTATTCTGTTACCCTTTCAAATGGGTTTGGAACAAATCCGCCGACAATCAGTCCAAATCCCTTGTCAATCCAGAGGGAGATAAATACTGCTGCACAGGCAATTAAAAGCGTTTTTTCGTTTTTGCGTGTGCCGGGATTGACCAAAAGGATAAGCGATGCTGCTGCAAGGATTACAGAAAGCCACATTAAGGGGACAAGCTTCCCATGTCCTTCGAGTCCGATAAAAAGGTATTGAAAGGCGTGTTTATGACCGGGTATGCCGCTGTAAAATGCGGTGAAGACCTCAAGCAAAAGAAAGAATACATTTGCAAACATTGCATAGGTGACAATCTTACCGATAGCCTGAATCGGCTCTTTGCCCGGGTCAAATTTAGAAAACCTTCTTACAATCATGCTAAGTATTATAAGCAGGGCAGGCCCGCCTGCAAATGCAGACGCCAAAAAGCGCGCTGCCATTATGGCTGTGAGCCAGTAGTGCCTTCCGGGAAGCCCTGCATAGAGAAAGGCTGTAACTGTATGTATGCTGACTGCCCATGGGATGGAGAGATAAATCAGGGGCTTTACCCATTTTGGCGGCGGCACTGAATAGCGGTCAGCCTCAAGTGTTGTCCAGCCTATTACAATATTCAGAAGGAGATAGCCGTTTAATACTGTGGCGTCCCAGAACATGATGGAATTTGGCGTTGGATGAAGAAGCACATTCATTATCCTCATCGGCTGTCCCATATCAACAAAAATAAACAACATACACATAGAAACAGCAGATACAGCCAAAAATTCGCCGAGGATTACAATCTTGCCGAATTTTTTATAGTCGTGCAGATAATAGGGTATGACAAGCATAACAGCAGATGCTGCCACGCCGACAAGAAATGTAAACTGCGAGATATACAGCCCCCAAGAAACATCCCTGCTTAAGCCTGTTATCCCAAGGCCAAGGCTCAGTTGCTTGAGGTAAAAAAGAAAGCCAACGCCGATAACAGCAAACAGGAAAAATATCCATATCCAGTATCCTTTGCCGCCTTTAAGCGCCTTATCAAGCATTCTTGCTGCCTCCTATTATATAAAATACCTTTGGCTCTGTGCCGAGCTCAGGCTTTCTTCTTATGGTGTAGTTTGCGCCAAGCAGCTTCCTGACCTCTGAGTTCGGGTCATCAAGGTCTCCGAATACAATGGCGCCATTTGACTTCTCAGCGCATGCCGGCATAAGCCCCTTTGCGAGCCTCTCTGTGCAGAATGTGCATTTTTCCACCACGCCGATCGTCCTTGTTGGATATTCAGGGTTCTTCTCTTTGATGAATGGCCTTGGGTCTTTATAATTAAAGCTCCTTGCGCCGAATGGACATGCTGCCATGCAGAACCTGCATCCAATGCATCTGTGCTCATCCTGCATTACTATTCCATCGGGTCTTTTGAATGTCGCCTGTGTGGGGCAGACCCTTACGCAGGCAGGATTTTCGCAGTGGTTGCAGAGCAGGGCAAATGGCTTCTCCTTAATAGCAGCAGGAAGATATTTATTCTCCTGCCCCGGAAAGGAGTGCTCATAAGTATCTGTCCATATCCATTTTACCTCATCCTTTGGATTGCCAATATCAGGGACATTATGGATGCTGTGGCATGCGTCTATTACCCTCTTGTAATCCTCTTCAGTCTTGAACTTGCTCATATCCACAACCATTGCCCATTTCTTTGCCTTTAGACCCTCTTCAGCAGGCAATGCCTCAAGCCTTCCCCTCCAGAGGAGATTAGCGCCTGCTGCGCCTATGCCTATTATAGATACGCCGCTTATCTTTAAGAATTGCCTTCTGTCAATGCTCATGACTTCTTCTCCTTTGGCGCAATATGACAGCCCCAGCAGTATGGTTTCACAGAGACATATTTATGACATCTGTCGCAAAATTCTGTTTTATTGGAATGGCACCCCATACATGTATTCTGAAGGCTCATGTTGTATTTTTTCCCGTTTGAGCTGACATAGGCGCTCTTGCCTTCCCTTACAACCGCATCCCTCCACTCATTCAACAACTGCATGTGATTCGCCCTCATATACTCCTTAGACTCAACGCACTGCTTTTCAGTTAATCCCTGAATAACAGGGGTATCAAGCTTTAGCTCAGGCCTTGCCGAAACCTTGCCCATGTTGAAGTAAAAGGGGGACGCCGCTATTGCAGCGAAGATGATAAGCCCGGCTATTATCCTGCCGCTGTTATACATCTTTGCCCTCTTCCTTTCCGGGGAGGGGCTCGCTGCGCAAGTCCATAGTTCTTTCCTTCTCGCCCTTCATAACCAAAGCATTTCCAAGCAGCTCATGCACGCCGGCAACCTTTACGCCCGGCACCCAGTAGTCCATAAGCGCTGGAAGAGTTGCCCTGTCAATGGCGCAGATATTTGCGAGCATGTTCACACCGTGATTTTCGCGGACATGCCTTACTGCATTTGCCCTCGGCAGGCCGCCTCTCATCCTCAGCTCCATATTCTCGCCTGCATTAAGCCCAGAGCCGCTGCCGCAGCAGAATGTCCTCTCCCTTATAGTATTCTCTGGCATTTCATAGAAATTATTGCAGGTATTATTTATGATATATCTCGGCTCATCAAATATGCCCATGCCCCTTGCTGTGTTGCAGGAGTCATGGAATGTCACCTTAAGGTGGTCGTTTCTGGAGGGGTCAAACTTTAATTTATTATTTCTAATCAGGTCTGCCACAAATTCTATAATATGAACCATCTTTGCGCCCTTTGCATTTTCAAACCTTGTGCCTGTAATCGGCGAGACAGGCGCCTCAAGAAAGTCTGCTGGTCCGTTCCAAGTGTCCATATACTGATGCAGAACCCGCCACATGTGCCCGCACTCTCCTCCGAGTATCCACTTGACGCCCAGCCTCTTTGCCTCTGCATATATCTTTGAATTTAATCTCTTTGCCATTTCATTGGATGTAAAGAAGCCGAAGTTTCCGCCCTCAGATGCGTATGTGCTCCATGTATAATCAAGTCCAAGCTCATGGAAAAGCATCAGATAGCCCATGCATGTGTAGATGCCCGGATCGCCAAAGAGGTCTCCTGAAGGCGTAACAAAGAGTATCTCTGCGCCCTTTCTGTTGAATGTAGGCTCAATCTTAATGCCTGTGATGGTCTCTATGTCGTCAAGCATGAAATCTATATTGTTCTTGATTGCATGAGGCTCAAGCCCAAGGTGGTTCCCTTTTATAAAGCAGTTTGCAACAGGCCCTGATATCCAGTCTGTATTCAGGCCGACGAGATTGAGAAGCTCCCTGCCGATTATTGTAATCTCTGCCTGATCAATGCCATAGGGGCAGAAGATGGAGCAGCGGCGGCATTCAGTGCATTGATAATAGTAGTACCATATCTCCTTTAATACATCCTCTGTCAATTCCCTTGCGCCTGCCGTCTTTCCGAGAATCTTGCCAGAGGCTGTAAAATATTTTCTGTAGATTGCCCTTAAAAGCTCTGCCCTCATAACAGGCATGTTCTTTGGGTCGCCGCCGCCTAAGAAAAAATGGCATTTGTCTGCGCATGCGCCGCACCTGACGCATATATCCATAAAGATATGGAATGAGCGGTATTTTAAGAGCCTCTCCCTTATTCCTTCTAATACTGTCTCCTTCCAGTTTTCAGGAAGCTTCCAGTCCTTGTCATCAGGGGACCAGTCCCTTGCATTAGGAAAATCAACTGCAGCAAGGTTCTTGCCCTTTGCGCCGTAGCAATACATCCCCTGCTTAAATTCAGCAGCCGTGTCCATCCAGCTTTTTTCAGGCGTCTTATAATCTATCTTTGACAGTTCATCAGGTTTTGGAAGCTTGATATTCGCCATGCATTACTCCTTTTCAACAGGTATCCCTGCTGCCTTCATCTTTGCCCTGAAATCATCTTCATATTCCTCGTATGTATGAACCTTCACAGGATAGTTCCATGGGTTGATATGCCTCTTCATCCGGCTGTTATTTGCAAGATTCCTTGTCGGGCTCAAAAATACCCCTGCCATGTGAACAAGCTTGCTAAACGGAAAGTATACAAAGAGGCTGCTGACGAGGAATATATGAATATAAAAAATAACCCCGATCCCTTTTGGGATAATTGGATTAAAAGTAAGCAGGCCCATTATCAATTCCTTTGCGCTGACAATATCAGTCTTGATGAAATATCTCATCAGGATGCCTGAAAGCGCAATGCCAATTATCAGAAAGAGCGGGAAAAAGTCGCTCGTAAGCGAGATGTATCGCACCTGTGGTATATAAAATCTCCTGAACAGTAGATACGATGCAGCGCCAAGAAGAACTATGCCGCTTACAAAAAGCCCCGGCGTGCCTATCTGCAGGAAACCGTCAAATGCCTCTATCATGTGCAGGAAAGATGGAGCAGGCGTAGCAAAAAATCTGAAATGCCTGAGCAGGACAATAAGAAATGACCAGTGAAATGCAAGGCTTCCAATCCAGAGCCACTTCTCCCACCTGTGCGCAAATGCGCTTCCATTATATAATTCGCTGCTTGTATTTCTAAAGAGCGAGCGGAAAACAAGAACCTCAAGCCCCATCCTGCCGATTACGCCGAGTGTGGTTGAGGGGTTGTCTAATTTATTCTGTTTAATCCATGGAAGGGAGTTCTGCTGGCCTGCTGTTGTCGGGATGCGGAATGGGACAGGCGAACGCCCCCATTTTACAACACGGTAAATAATGCCTATGATAAATGTTGCAAAGGCAAGATATGGTATGATAACGCCAAAGAGAAAATGCAGATTCACAGCACCTGCCCCAGCTAAGGGAATTAGTATAAGTATTATAACTGCAATAAAAGCTGTTATAGCCCCCATTTATTATCCCCTTTTTATCCCTTTTTTATTACTGCCCTTCTGCCTCAGTTACTATCTTTGCCCTTCGCAGTAGATTAAAGGTCATGTTCTTTACCTCATTCGCCTTAATCTCATAGAGCTTCTCGCGGCTTTTCATGTAAATGTCAAATGAGAGAAGCGCTATCTTATCAATCCTGTCATCAAGAATCAACAGCTCTGGATAAAGGCTGCCTTCATTAATCTCCTCATTCAGCGCTTCCCTGACCGCCTTTTTTAGAGAAAAAATAAAACCCATGGCCTTTGATGCTGTAAAATCCTGTATTGCGCTTATCTTTATTACATTTTCAAGAAAAGCAGAGATATCTTTAGACTCTGTCTCGCTGCTTACGATTTCATTAAATAGACCCTCTATGCCATGAAAAATAGTCTGGCCAATTGGATTGGCAAAAGGGTCTTTCTGTGTTTTCAGAAAGTTTGATGTCTGAACAGGGTAAAGAGAGAGGACATCATCAAACCATCTTTTTAAAACAGCCTCTTTTTTTGAAGATAAAAGATTAGTAAGGTTCATAATATAATAGCGCCTTGTCCCTGACACTTCTTTACATTTTTAATGTCATTCCCGCGGAGCAGGGGCAACCCTATGTGGCTGCCCTCATGTGGGCGGCCACACAGGGCCGCCCCTACATTAAAAGAAAAATATCTATCTTAATTTTGCATTTTGCATTTTGATATTTTCATTTATTCTACAGCCCCATGCCCATTTCAATGTAGCTGCTGGGGCAGACCTCTGCGCATATATGACAGCCGATGCACTTTGTGTAATCAGTGAACATAATCTTGCCAACCGGCCTTGCCTTGTCTCTGCTGATTGCCTCTCTTGGGCAGAAAACCCTGCATCTGTCGCAGGTAAAGCATAGGCCGCAGCTCATGCACCTCTTTGACTCTGCTACTGCCTCATCAAGAGTGAGCGCCTTGTTTACCTCTTCAAAGTTTTTTATGCGCTCCTTTGGAGGCAGCTCCTTTACATTATTGCGAGGAGCTGGCAGGTAATAGTCAAGCTTCATATCTGTATGCTTTACAGGCCTTGGGTTTCCCGGGTCTCTATATTTCTGGCCATGAATATATGCATCTATTGCCCTTGCTGCCTTCCTTCCGTGTCCAACAGCAGTTGTTGCAATATCAAGGCCAAGAACATCGCCGCCTGCATATACGCCCGGTATAGATGTCTCTTTTATGACATTGGCATTTATCCATCCGTAATTATTTTTTAACTCATCCATGCCTGTTAAATCAGGCTCCTGGCCTATTGCAGCTATAACAGTATCAGCGCCGACAGAAAAATCCGTGCCTTCAATCGGCACAGGACGGAAGCGGCCTGATTTATCCTTTTCACCTAATTCCATCCTTACGCACTTCAAGTCTAAAGAACAGTCAACTTTTCCACCCTCCCCTATTACGCAGACAGGGGCAGCAAGAAACTCAAACTTCACACCCTCTTCCTCAGCAGCTACTATCTCATGCTCAATGGCCGGCATCTCGTCTCTGGTTCTTCTGTATAGGATGGTTACATCTCCGCCAAGCCTTCTGCATATTCTTGCAGCATCTATAGCCGTATTGCCGCCGCCAATCACGATAACCTTCTTGCCAATATCAATCTTCTCGCCATTATTTATCCTGCGGAGAAAATCAACACCTGTAAATACGCTGCGAATACTCTCGCCTTCAACATTCATCTTGCTTCCTTTTTGAGCGCCCACAGCCACATATACAGCGTCATATTTCTTCTTTATGTCTTCAAAGGAGATATCCACTCCTATCTTTGTATTGCACTTCAGCTCAACACCGAGATCAAGTATATTCTGTATCTCAGCATCAAGCACCTCTCTGGGTAAGCGGTATGAGGTAATGCCGTATCTTAACATGCCGCCCGGCTTATCCGATGACTCAAATACTGTAACAGTATAGCCCCTTCTTGCAAGCTGATACGCACAGGAAAGGCCTGAGGGCCCCGCGCCTATAATTGCAACCTTTTTATCCTTATTTTTATCAGTCAGCTTTTTGAATTTAAGACCCCTTTTAATCCCATGGTCTCCGATAACCCTTTCAAAGTTGTTTATTGCAACTGCGCCGTCTTCTTTATACTGCCTGTTGCATCCGCTCTCGCATGGATGAGGACAAATTCTGCCATGTACTGCAGGAAATGGATTCTTGTCTGTTAAGATATGCCATGCCTGATCAAAGGAATCTTCAACAGGCCTTTTAAAATCCTTTGCCTGCGCCACATATGTGAGATAGCCCCTGATATCCTCGCTGCTCGGACATTTGGCGCTGCATGGAGGCGTCTTTCTGACATATACCGGACACTTCCAGCTCTCGCCGTTTGTAACAACTATATCTGTTGGTGAAGCTGTCTTTATCTTTATAACAGCCGCTTCCCCAATAAGCTCTTCTTCAAGTATTTGCGTTTCCATCGTTAATCGCCTCCTCCTATAGTCTGACCTGTGCTGAGGTATTGAATGTTGTGCGGGCAAAGCGGTATGTATCTATATGATACTTTGTAAACTTAAACCCTGTAACCTCAAAGAACTTCTTCCATCCGATTCTCTCTATCCATTCGCCTATGCGCTCATATTCCTTTGCGCCCTTCTTATAGGCAGTTAATATCTTGCCGACTGCCTCGCTGACCTCAGGCCATCTCGGCGGATTGTTTGGAAGGCCGTATGTGGCAAGCTTCATAAATAACGGCCCGCCCCTTGTATTTGCAGACTTGCCGCCGACCCATATTGAAAGCGTATCTGTCTTCGGATCCCTTATCTCCATGCTCGGACACTGTCCATGACAGGCGCCGCAATACATGCACTTCTCCTCTACTACTTCAAGGCTGCTTTTCCCCTCCACATTAATCGGGCGTATGGCTGCAACAGGGCATATGGCAGTAACCTTGGGAAGCTCGCATATCTGCATATTGCTGTGATTTATCCTTGGCGGATGGTGGTGCTGGAGATTGATTGCTATGTCTGCCTGTCCGCCGCAGTTGATTGAACAGCATGATGTAGAAATCTTTACGCGCTGCGGCATACGCTCATTTGTAAATTCTTTATACAAGACATCCATCATCGCCTTAACTGCGCCTGCTGCATCACTGCCTGGCAGGTTGCAGTGCAGCCATCCCTGCGTATGGAGTATATTTGAAACAGAGTGTCCTGTGCCTCCGATAGGAAAGCCGAGGATAGTGGTGATATCTTTTATTAACGGCTTTATATCCTTTTCATTTGTTACAAAAAACTCTATATTGCAGCGGCTTGTAAATTTAAGGTGCCCCTGACAGTGCTTATCCGCTATATCGCATATTTTCCTTACAGTATCAACGCTCATTGTGCGCGGAGAGCCTGCCCTGACAACATAAAGGACATCTCCGCTCTCTGCCACTCGCTTGATTATCCCGGGCTTTATCTTTTCGTGGTACTTCCACTTGCCGTAGTTCTTAACCATCAAGGGGTGAAGCATCTTTTTAAAATCAGGCGCCCCGTTATCCCTCGGCGCCAGCTTCTTCTTTACTGTTGGTGTATCCATTTTATTATTCCTCCATGAAAAATTATAAATCCGATATTATTTCACCTAAAGATTACCCCTCTCCCACAAGGGGAGAGGGAACATATATTTTACCCCCTCTCAATGGGAGTGTTCCCTTTTACTTCCCCTCCCTTGATGGGAGGGGATTAAGGGGAGGGTGGATTCATGCGGGTTTTATAAGTTTTACACTGCCACCTCATCGCCCTCAGTCTCCTTGCTAACCACATTCGGCGACTCTTTAGGCTCGCCTGCTATACGCGGGGCTGTATATTCCTCAAATTTTATATATGGATTGGAACGCGGATGCTTTACCATCTGCGGATCCGGCTCAACACCTATGCCATCAAGGAATGTCCCAAGGCCGACGCGGTCAATAAATTCGCCGACACGCTCGTGATCAAGCCCATGCTCGCCCCAGAAATCCCATATCCGCCTTACAAGCTGAATAATCTTGTCCCAGTCCTCTTTTGTATCTGCCTTCATAAAAGGTATGAGGACCGAGCCCATGGTATCCCCGATCTTCAGGGTCCGCTTGCCGCCTAAGAGTATTGTAATGCCTCTATCCTTTCCGGGTTTAAGCGCCTTGTGCATTACATTAATGCAGTGCATGCACTTTACGCAGTTTGAATCATCTATCTTTATCTTTTTCTTCTCAAGTTTGATGCATTTGGTCGGGCACCGTGTGATAACATTATCTATTACATAATCCTCGCCGTTTTCCTTAATGAACTTAGCAACCTCTTTTTGATCAACCTGTATCTTATCGCGCCATGTTCCTATTATAGGCATATCAGAACGTTGGATGGAGTTTGCGCAGTCATTGGCGCAGCCTGATATCTTGAATTTATATTTATAAGGAAGCTCAGGCCTGTGCAGTTCACTGATGTATGTATCTGTAATAAATTTGGTAAGCCCAAGTGTATCAAAGCAGGACATCTCGCAATAAGCCGGGCCAACACAGCAGGCAAGGGTCCCGAGGGCAGGGCCTGAACCGCCGATATCCCAGCCGTTCTCCATGAGTTCTTCTCCTGCAGTGTATGTCTTTTCATTATTGGAGCCGAGCATCAATATATCGCCTGTCATGCCATGAAACTGAAGGATGCCGCCGCTGTGTTTTTCGCTAATGTCGCACAACTGGCGCAGCGCGGCAGTGTTATAGAGCCATCCTGACGGCTCTATAATACGGATGGTATGGAATTGCGCTGCTAAAGGGAATCTGTTCTGCACATCAGAATAACGGGCAATAACACCACCGCCGTAACCGTCAAGATTGAGCACTGTGCCCAGCCAATGGTTCGTTTTGGTTTCATAGGAATCCTCAAGCTGTTCAAGTACCTGGCCTATCTCAGGCTTTTTCTTTGCAAGATTCTTGAGGTCTTTAACAAAACTCGGCCATGGACCGCTTTCCAGTTCATCTAACATAGGCGTTTTTGATTTTTTTTCATTTGCCATTTTAAAACCTACCTTTCTTAAGAATAGGTCATATTGGTCATATATGACCTATTAAGTTATTTTTTTTATACGCAGCCTGTCGGCTTTGGAAGACCTGCAATCTTACATGCCTGTTTCGCTGGTCCG
>MHEL01000092.1:0-279 GCA_001803815.1 Nitrospirae bacterium RBG_19FT_COMBO_42_15
GTTTATCTATCATTAGCCTACCTTTTTGTATAAATAATAACAAAAATGTAGTATAGTTTAATCATTTTATTATAACTATTCGTGCTTAAAGACCTTCGTTAACCTCGCTTGAAAACATTTTAAAAATTAATAGGTTAGGCAGTTTCTGAGGTTAAAATTCCTGCCTTAAGTTTTGTATTTTATGGTTGGCATGATTATTGCGTTATAACAAATACAGAAAAGGAGTAAAAATACAATGAGTAAAAAAGAACGGCTTGTTGTTATTGGCAATGGCATGGC
>MHEL01000092.1:326-9538 GCA_001803815.1 Nitrospirae bacterium RBG_19FT_COMBO_42_15
GCATTGCAATTTTTGGGGCTGAGCCATATACAAATTACAACCGAGTCCTCCTTTCCTCTGTTCTCTCCGGCGAGGTTGGTCTGGATGAAATTACTTTAAACCCACAAAAGTGGTATGAGGAGAATGGAATTGAATTGCATCTCGATGCATCTGTAAAAAAGATTAACAAAAAAGAAAAGTTTGTAATTACAAATAAGGATGAAATTTATTCTTTTGATAAACTCCTTATTGCAACAGGAAGCAATGCCTTTATCCCGCCGATCAAAGGTATACAAAACAGGGGAAATCTGAATCAAGGGATTTTTACATTCAGGAATCTTGATGATGCGAAATCTATGATCAGTTGGGCGCAAAAATGCAGAAAGGCAATCGTAATCGGAGGCGGTCTTTTAGGTCTTGAGGCTGCGCGCGGGCTTATCCGTCAAGGCGTTGAGGTGACAGTTGTTCATCTGATGGATAGGCTTATGGATATGCAGCTCGATGCTGCGGCTGCGGCGATTTTGAAAAAAGAGATTAATAAACTCGGCATTAATGTATTGCTGGGGCATTGCGCAGAGAAGATTATTGGCAATGGCAGCGTTGAAGGCCTTCGTTTTACTAATGGCAAGGTTTATCAGGCAGATATGATTGTGATTGCAACAGGAATACGTCCCAATGTTGAATTGGCCAGTGAGGCCGGCCTTGAGGTGAATCAGGGGATTGTTGTGAATGATTATATGCAGACCAGTAATCCTGATATATATGCTGTTGGTGAATGTGCTGAACACAGGGGAAAGGTCTATGGGATTGTAGCGCCTTTGATGGAGCAGGCAAAGGTTGCAGCAGGCGCGATTGCGGGGAATTCCTCGCTTCGTTATGAGGGTTCAGTAGTAGCGACTAAACTCAAGGTTGCAGGCATCCCATTGGCCTCAATAGGAAACTTCTATGAAGAGAGCGCGGGATGCGAGGCGCTGGTTTATAGCGATCAGGGGGCATCACTCTATAAGAAGGCAGTAATTCAAGGAGGGAGGGTAGTCGGGGCTATTCTTCTTGGAGACTTGGATGATTATAGTCGTTTTTATGAATATATAAAAAATCGTGAAGATATCACACTTAACAGAAGGTTTCTCCTTATTGGCCAGCCAAAGGCCTTAACCTCTGTGGCATCAATGCCTGACAGCGCTACTATCTGTGGGTGCATGGGTGTAAGCAAGGGCGCCATTGTAAAGGCCATAGAGGAATACGGCCTGACAAGCAAGGAAGAAGTTTCCGAAAAAACAAAGGCCTGCACATCCTGCAAAGGATGCTCACCTTTGATTGATCAGATATTACAGGATGTTTTGGGTGGGGAATATGTCAAGCATGATGGACCGCAATGGTTTTGCGGATGTATTCCAATGACATGGGAGGATATCCGAAAAGAGGTAATAGCGCGTGGTCTTAAATCAGTAAGCGAGATTCTTCATATTCTTGGAAATGGCCAGGGATGTGAAACCTGTAAACCAGGGCTGAATTATATACTTTCAGAACTTTATCTAAATGATTATGAATATGAGGATGACGCCTGTTTTGTTGATGATAAATTTTATGCCAATATTCAGAAGGATGAGACCTTCTCTGTTGTTCCCCGCATCTACGGCGGTGTTACAAACCCTGATCAGCTCAGGCGGATAGCTGATGTAGCTGATAAATACCATGTGCCGCTGGTAAAGATTACCGGCGGACAGCGTATTGACCTTGTTGGAATTTCTGGAGAGCTGCTTTCTTCAGTCTGGGCTGATTTGGGGATGCCTTCTGGTCATGCCTATACAAAGGCAGTGCGGACATGCAAAACCTGTGTTGGAGAGACATTCTGCCGCTTTGGTGTTCAGGATTCAATGACCCTCGGAATAGAGATGGAACAGCGATATCAAGGAATCCCGTCTCCTGCAAAGATCAAAATGGCTGTTTCAGGATGCCCGAGGAACTGCGCAGAGTCGGGTATTAAAGATATTGGTGTAGTGGGTATACACTCAGGATGGGAAATATATATTGGAGGAAACGGAGGTATTAAGTCAAAAGTTGCCGAACTTCTTACTGTAGTTAATACTCGTGAAGAGGTATTGGATCTAACAGGGGTTTTTATACAATATTATCGCGAAAATGCCAGATGGCTTGAACGTACCAGTCAGTTTATGGAACGGGTTGGGATAGAACATATCCGTGAAGTTATTATTAAAGATAAACTTGGCATAGTTGATAGACTAAGGAAGCGGATTAATCAGGTTATAGCTGCATACAAGGATCCATGGCTAAATAACCAGCAATCAGATGAGAAGGGGCATCTTGTAAGCCTTTAAGTTTTCATGCTTAATGATTGTTTTTAACAAATGAGGTGTTATAAGTGATGGAAATAAAAGAAGAACAGGTAATATCTTTAAGAAAGACAGTAGAGGGGCTTGAAAAAAGGCTGATATTTGACGCCCTGAATAGCTGTAATTGGATAATTGCAAGGGCATCTAAAAAACTTGATATTACTGAGAGGATGCTTGCCTACAAAATGAAAAAATACAATATAACAAAACAAAGGAATATAAGAGCTACAATTTTGTAGGCTATTGACAGAAAACTAAAACCCTTTTAATTTCAATAGGATAATTAAATGTAAAGGTATTTGCATTTTTCAAAATAAAACAAAAATGTAGAATATGAAATTAGGCTTGTTTAATTTTACTTTAAAAATCAAGCATTTATATTCTGGCACAGTTATAGCAATATATTACAAAAAGGTAAAATACAAAAGGGGGTGATGGGGAAATAATTAAGATTAATCAGAGTTAGTTTTTGGGGAGGAAGCATTTAGATACTAATTTTTAATTAAATGGAGGTATTATATGGAAAAGATGAAGAGGATGGTTAGTATTATTTCACTGATTTTTATCTTACTGCCAGCTACTCTGGCCTTTGCAGAGGAGCCAAAGGCGCCAGCGCCTGCTGGTCAAGAGGCGCCTGCTGCAGCAGCGCCGGTACCAGCCCCGGCTCCAGCAGCGCCGGCATGGGATGCCAAGATTGCAGCTGATACAGTCTGGGTATTGATTACTGCATTTCTTGTATTCTTTATGAACCTGGGTTTTGCTATGGTAGAATCAGGGCTTTGCCGTTCAAAGAACGCGGTAAACATATTGTCAAAAAATGTTGTGGTCTTTTGTGTTACAGTTATATTTTTCTGGTTCGTAGGGTTTGGCATTATGTTTGGCAATGGAAGTCCATATTTTGGGACAACAGGATGGATGCTGGGCGGCGCTGATAACAGCCCTGCAACAGGGGATGCTTATAAAGGCATTTTTGCCTCATTAAACTGGACAGGTGTTCCTCTATTTGCAAAATTCATATTTCAATTAGTTTTTGCTGGAACAGCAGCAACAATTGTATCTGGCGCAGTCGCTGAAAGGATAAAATATTTCTCATTCTTCGTATTTTCTGCAGTTATGGCTGTTATTATCTATCCTATTGCCGGACACTGGATATGGGGCGGCGGATGGCTTGCTACATTGAAGACGCCTTTCCTTGATTTTGCAGGCTCAACAGTAGTTCATAGTATCGGAGGATGGGCTGCATTAACAGGCGCTATCCTCTTAGGGCCAAGGATTGGGAAATATACAGCAGATGGAAAGGTCAATGCTATACCTGGCCATAATATGGGTATGGCAACACTCGGAATGTTTGTCCTATGGTTTGGCTGGTTTGGTTTTAATCCTGGGAGCACAATGGCTGCAGACCCTGATGCAATTGCCAGGGTTGCTATTAATACTTGTATAGCCGGGGCAGTAGGAGGAGTAGCTGCTACCTTTGTTGCTTATATGTCTCTTGGCAAGCCTGATCTGAGCATGGCTTTAAACGGTATCCTTGCCGGACTTGTGGCAATTACAGCCTCATGCAATTGGGTAACCCCTGGCGCTTCATTTATCATAGGCTTAGTTGGCGGCGTATTGGTTGTCTATGCGGTTCTCTTCTTTGATAAAATAAAAATAGACGACCCAGTAGGCGCTCTTTCTGTCCATCTTGTAAATGGCATATGGGGCACATTAGCCGTAGGGTTATTTGCAGCAGATATCGGCGGTGTTAAAGGCCTTTTCTATGGCGGCGGCGCTGCACAGCTGACCTCACAGATAATAGGAATAGTATCTGTTGGCGTTTTTGTAATAGTTGTCAGTTTGATAAGCTGGCTTGTTATAAAGTCAATTATGGGATTAAGGGTTGAAAAGGATGAAGAACGTGAAGGCCTTGACATTGGCGAACATGGCATGGAGGCCTATCCAGACTTTGTTGGAGCAAGCTCTAAGAGGTCATAAGGTTGGCTTAAAGCTTGATGGTATAGAAAAATAAAAATGATATGTTCCTATAAATAGGAGGCAATATGAAAAAAATAGAGGCAATTATAAAGCCTTTTAAGTTAGATGATGTTAAGGATGCATTGAATAAGATCGGCATCCATGGTTTGACAGTAACAGAGGTTAAGGGTTTTGGAAGGCAGAAGGGACACACAGAGGTTTACAGGGGCTCAGAATTCGTAGTTGAGTTCCTTCCAAAAACAAAATTAGAGCTTGTTGTTTCTGATAAAATGGCTAAAAAGGTTATTGATACGATTGTAGAAACTGCAAGAACCGGAAAGATCGGTGACGGAAAAATATTTGTGTACCCGATTAAGGATGTAATCCGCATCAGAACAGGTGAAAAAGGCCAGAAGGCAATTTAAGAAAATGGGTTCATGCAGGGGTGAGGCGATGCCTCGCCCCTGCATCTTTCCCCTTGTACCCCTTCTTACGCCTCCTAATTTTGTCTAAAATTCCCTTGATTTTTAAAAAAAATGTGCTACGATACGAAGAATTTTGGACACAGGCCCACCGCAGGCGGGCAGGAGGCAGGCGATGAAAAAGATTGAGGCGATTATCAAACCGTTTAAGCTTGATGATGTAAAAGATGCGCTTAATGAGGCAGGCATACATGGCATGACAGTAACAGAGGTTAAGGGTTTCGGAAGGCAGAAAGGGCATACAGAGCTCTACCGCGGCGCTGAATATGTGGTGGAATTTCTTCCCAAGATTAAGATTGAAGCAGTTGTCTCAGATGAAGATGTTGAAAAGGTGGTAGAGACAATATTGAAGACTGCACGGACTGGAAATATCGGCGATGGAAAGATATTTGTGTATGACATAAAAGAGACTATAAGAATTAGGACAGGTGAAAGGGGAAAAGAGGCCATATAATTCCATGAATACAATCAGGATTGGGATGGCCCAGATAAATTGCACTGTCGGCGACCTTGCTGGCAATACTGAAAAGGTTTTGGAGTATACTGCAAAGGCAAAAGAGATGTCAGTAGATATACTCTCATTTCCTGAGATGGCAATAACAGGCTATCCGCCTGAAGACCTTCTTCTTAAAAATGATTTTATTGACGAGAATCTTAAGTATCTTGATATTATAAAAAATAAAACTGCTAATATATGTGTTGTAGTGGGTTTTGTTAATCGCAAAAAAGGGATTTATAATGCAGCAGCAGTAATACAAAATAAGAAGATTGCAGGCATATATCATAAGATGCTCCTTCCCAATTATGGCGTGTTTGATGAAAAAAGGTATTTTAAGGAAGGGGATGAATATAGGGTCTTTTCATTAAATGATATAAACTTTGGGGTTACAATATGCGAGGATATCTGGTTTGAAGACGGGCCTGTAAAAGTTCTGTCATTTGCAGGGAATGCTGAGATTATAATAAACATAAACTCCTCTCCATATTACCTTGGCAAATGGCGTCTCAGAGAGACAATGTTAAGGGAAAGGGCAAGGAATAATAAGGTTGTAATTGCCTACAATAATATGGTTGGCGGTCAGGATGAGCTTGTATTTGACGGTCATGGGCTAATACTGGATGCAAAGGGAAATGTAATAGAGAGGGGCAGACAGTTTGAAGAAGACCTCATAATCTCTGATATTGATATTGATGAAATCAGAGGCCAGAGAAAAGATCAAAGATGGCTGGAGAAGAAAAAAGAGTTCAAGGCATATAAAAAGGATGTTAAGATAGTCAAGCTTAAGAAACAGAAGGATATAAAAAAACATCTTCTTTTAAAGAGGGACAGGATAGAGCCGCTTTCTCAGGAGGAAGAGGTATATAACGCACTCCTGCTCGGCATAAAAGACTATTCAAAAAAGAATAGTTTTAAAAAGACGGTAGTTGGTCTTTCCGGCGGCATTGACTCTGCATTAACAGTTGCAATCGCAGTTGACGCCATTGGAAAAGAGAATGTGTCTGGCGTTTTTATGCCGTCCATGTATACATCAAACGAGAGCAGAGAGGATGTGGAGATACTCTCAAAGAACTTAGGAATTAAATTAATAACTGTTCCAATAACAGAAACATATAATAACTATATAAATTCACTATCACAGATATTTAAAGATTTAAAAACCGATGTAACAGAGGAGAATATTCAGGCGAGAGTAAGGGGCAATATCCTTATGGCGCTTTCAAATAAATTTGGATGGCTTGTGCTGACAACTGGAAATAAGAGCGAGATGAGCGTTGGCTATGCTACATTATACGGCGACATGGCAGGCGGCTTTGCAGTTATCAAGGATGTGCCAAAGACAATGGTATACAAGCTTTCTGAACATAGAAACAAACATGGAGAGGTTATCCCAAAAAGGATTATTGAAAAGGAGCCAACAGCAGAATTGCGGCCTGGCCAGAAGGATGCAGATACGCTTCCGCAATATGAGGTATTAGACCCGATTTTGCAGGCGTATATTGAGGATGACAAGTCCTTTGCGGATATAACAGCAATGGGATTTGATAAGGCTGTTGTAAAAAGGGTTATTGATATGGTTGACAAGAGTGAATACAAAAGAAGGCAGTCGCCTCCTGGCATAAAAATAACGCCAAAGGCATTTGGAAAAGACAGAAGGATGCCGATAACAAATTGGTATAAAGCTACTAATTAAAACTAATAGATAGAAAGGGGGGATAAGGGGAGTTATAGTTGCGAGTTACGGGTTACGAGTTAAAAAAATATTGAAAGAAGGATAGTGCTTTTGTTTGTCCTTGAGATTCACAAGTTATAAGTTATAGGTTATATAAGTTAATTATTAAAGGAGGATATTAGTTATGAAAGTGAAAGATGTGCTTGATTTGGCTAAAAAGAATAATGTTCAGGTTGTTGATTTAAAATTCATTGACATGCCGGGGTTATGGCAGCACTTTACCATCTCAACGAATGAATTTGGGGAAGACCTTTTTAATGAAGGCATTGGGTTTGACGGCTCAAGCATCAGGGGTTTTCAGGCAATAAATGAGAGCGATATGCTCCTTTTCCCTGATCCTGCCTCTGCATTTATTGACCCGTTTTCAGCAGTGTCGACCCTGAGTCTTACCTGCAATATTAAGGACCCGATTACAGGGCAGTCATATACAAGAGACCCTCGTTATATTGCGCAAAAGGCTGAGAAATATCTGAAGAGCTCAGGTATTGCAGATATCAGCTACTGGGGACCAGAGCTTGAATTCTATATCTTTGACGATGTAAGATTTGAGCAGAGCTACAACAAGGGAATGTACATGGTTGATTCAAAAGAGGGCTTCTGGAATTCAGGCAAGGACGAGAATCCAAACTTAGGCAATAAGATTAGATATAAAGAAGGATACTTTCCAGTGCCTCCAATGGACAGCCTTCAGGATATCCGTAATGAGATGCTCCTTACACTTCAAAAAGTTGGCATCAATATTGAGGTTCATCACCACGAGGTTGCAACTGCCGGCCAGTGCGAGATTGATATGAAGTTTGATACACTTACAACCATGGCAGACAAGGTAATGAAGTATAAATATGTTGTGAAAAATGTTGCAAGAAAACATAATAAGGTAGTAACCTTTATGCCTAAGCCTATATTTATGGACAACGGCTCAGGCATGCATGTTCATCAAAGCCTTTGGAAGAATAGCAAAAACCTCTTCTTTAAGCTCGGCGGCTACGGTGATGTCAGCGAGATGGCGCTCCACTATATTGGCGGCCTATTAAAGCATGCACCGGCTCTTTGCGCATTTATTGCGCCAACAACAAACTCATACAGAAGGCTTGTTCCCGGCTATGAAGCGCCAATTAATCTTGTCTATTCACAGAGAAACAGGTCTGCATGTGTAAGGATTCCAATGTACTCAAAAAGTGAAAAATCAAAGAGGATTGAGTTCAGGACACCGGACCCAAGCAGTAATTCATATCTTGCCTTTGCAGCAATGCTTATGGCTGGCTTAGACGGTGTGCAAAATAAGATTGAGCCTCCAAAGCCGATAGACAAAGACCTTTATGAGCTTGAGCCAGAAGAGGCAGAGAAGATTAAGCACCTGCCGGGCTCGCTTGATGTAGTCCTTGATGCGCTTGAAAAAGACCATGACTTCATGTTAAAGGGAGATGTGTTTACAAAGGACTTAATTGAGACATGGATAAGCTACAAGAGGGCAAAAGAGGTAGACGCAATAAGGCTCAGACCACATCCGTACGAATTTGCATTGTATTTTGATATATAATTACTATTTCAGTAGGGGCGGACGGCCGTTCGCCCCTACAAAGTTTCTTTTTTTACCACATCTCATTCCTTTTTAATTCTTCTCATATATGATAAAATAAAATAATTAGTTAAATAAAAGGTGGATAATTATGTCCAAAAAACTCTTAAGCCCTGTTGATCTCATATTAGCGCCTGAGCTTTCTGAACAAGAGATAAAAGAGGTTTATAACAGATACGGTTTTACGGATGTACAAAAGGCAGATAAAAATCTTCAGGCTATTGCAAAAGAGCCTTATGTAAGAAGGCTCTTGTCAGAGGTCATAGAGCCCATATTTGGTATGATAAAAGACTCCCCTGACCCTGATATGGCATTGAATAATCTTGAACGTTTCTGCAATGCTGCCTTTGATGTGAGGATATTTGTTTCACAGCTTAAGGCAAATCCAAAGGTTCCCTTTCTTTTGATTAATCTCTTCAGCACAAGCCAGTTTCTGTCAGATATACTTATACGAAATCCAGAATATTTGTGGTGGTTGATTGAAGAGAGGGCTGTAGATACATCAAAGAACAGAGATGACTTAATCAGCGAATTGAGGACAAATGTATCAGCGCTTGCATCTTTTGAGAAAAGGCTAAATGCAATTCGGAGGTTCAGGCGAAGGGAGATATTGAGGATAGGTTTAAAGGAT
>MHEL01000093.1 GCA_001803815.1 Nitrospirae bacterium RBG_19FT_COMBO_42_15
TAATCCTTTCCATAAAGCTTGTCTGGAGATTGATTACACCAATGGTATTTGCGCCCTTGTCATTGACATAGAGGTATTTACCGTCTGGTGTGCCATTCTTGCTGCCTGCGTTTGTGCCTGAGAATACAGGCTCGTGCAGGTCAACGCCTACTAAGATATGCCTGTATGTCCTCATGCTCGGCTGTCCGATAATTGCAACTGCGCCGTCTACACCACCAGCATTATACATCAACATTGGGTCCTGAAGTGGTGCATCATTTGGAGCTGCCTCTTCAACATGCCAATCTGGAGTTGCCCTTGCTGCGAGGCTGACTGAAGGATTAATAGCAAGTCCAAGTAAAACAACTAACATAAAACTGTACATCATCATTTTTCTCATTCCTTACTCCTCCTTTCTCAATTTACAACTATTGGCGGAAGGCATCAATTACCCAACGCCCCAAAAAAACAAAAGATTTTTTCCCCTATCATTTATATAAAACTGACAAGGGTCTATTCCCCCTTTAGGAAAACCACCTCCCTTCCCTTATAAACCCTTATTGTAAATTTAGATATAATCTCCAACGTCTTAAAAGAGTGTAGCAGATATTAAATTATTCAACTAAATTTGTCAAGAAAAAAAGTTAATTCTTATTTCCAATATTATCAAATAGTTACAAGGCATATACTGCTTATCTTAACATCCATTAATTATCTGTCCTGTTTAAATACAAAAACCCAATAAATAAATAACAACCAGCGCTTATAAACTGGGCAGATGTAAACCCCGCTATTATTGCAGCTGCTACAGCTAAAACAGAGCCGAGCACAGATGCAGCGCCATTAATACCCCACATCCATGGTATTAAGAATCCTTTTTCTTTCTGCTTTAACAGCCTTATGCCGGATGGAAACGGTATGCCCAGCAAAAAACCGAGCGGCAGAACAAGCATTGCTGCTGCTATAACCTTGACTATAAATTCATAACCAATCAGAAAACCAAAAAGATATGACAATAGAACGCTGTATAGAATAATTGCAGCGCCGATCATGAGTGAAAATATTCCTATCTTATAGCCTATCTCATTGCCCGAAAACCTGTTTGAATAAAAGCTGCCGATAGACATGCCGATAAAAAGCGTGACCAAAAACACAGACATGGAAACCACAGGAGAGCCCAAAAATAGAATAAACCTCTGGATTAAAGATACCTCTAAAATCATAAAGCCCGCGCCTAATAATAGAAAAAGCAATACAGGCCTTAAAAAATCAGCTCTTGAATTCCGCCCTCCTTTTTTAGCAGCTATAAATGGAAGAACAGCAATTAAAATACTAAGGATGATTGAGAGATAAAGAAGAAGCAGCACATTATCAGGCAGACCCTTTTCAAATTTATAAAAGAAGGGGCTCTCATCTGTTACAGCAGAGATATCCTTGTCTGTTGCCTTAACTATCTTTTCTATTGAGACAGCGCCATCCGCAATCAGCAATAATGCCTTATTTACTGAATCATGCGCATTAATCTTATTATACGGCATAAATACAATCCCGTCTCCAAAGCCGAGCCTCTGCATCTCTGCTATCCTTAACCTGATTTCATCCTCTGTGAATGCCTTTTTTCTTAAAACAAATAATGGCAGCTTGTCGCCGAAAAGGTATATATGCCTCATTGCTGAAGCATTGTCTATGCCGATCTTTTTCATTGCAGAGAGCGACAGCGAAACCATCCTTAATGCCATCATCTTATTATGCATCAATACAATAAGCTGGCCGTCATCTTTCATATGCCCAAGATAGTCAATTACAGACTCCTCTGTAAGAAGAAAACTTTCTGTTAATGCAAAACCCTCTATGCTCCTGCTGCTCTTTGTAACAGGGAGTGTAAGGATTATTGAATTATATTTATGATTTGACCTTTTAACAAAGCTCCTTCCTTCATCAACCACAATATTTACATTACTGTAATTTGTATAAATACCGCCGTTATATTTTGAATAGTCCTTAACTATATCCACCAATTCCCTGTTCACCTCTACTGCTGTTATCTCCCTTATCCCTGCCATTAATGCAATCAGGACATCCCTGCCGCCGCCGCTGCCAATAATCAATGCGCTCTCCTTCTCGCTATCTTTAAGAAAAAGAAATGGAAAATATCCCGGAAAGGTATTTGGCATCTCTTTTACAATGCTGTCCGGATTTTTAATATCTCCATTAAAACGATACATGGGAGTCCCTGCTGTGCCGTCAACAAACAGCGTCATTACATCTGTTTCTTTTATATGCCTTGCGAGGTCCGTGCGGCCAAAGGCGCTCCATCTTGTTTCAATAATCTCGCCTCCCTTTTCAGGGTCTGCAATCAGCCTGTTTAAATCCTTAATCAGGTCATCGCCGACAGGCACCTCTTTGGCAAGCTGAAAAGAGAGGTTTATTATAAAAACAAATATAGTAATTCCAGTTAAAAAGGCAGGCAGGATAATTTTACGAGGGGGATGGGGGGATTTAAAAAATATCAAAGCAATGGATGCCGTAATTGATGCAAACAAGGCGCTGTTTATTCCGCCGAATTTTCTTAGCAAAAAAAATGCTGCGGCCACACCTGCTGCTGCGCCGAATATATCTGCCGCATAGAGCCTTGAGCTCTCCTCTGGATAAAGCCTGAATATTACAGCAAGCAGGACGCCGGCGAAAAAGAACGGGACAAACATCAGAAACGCATAAAAAAAGATGTTTGATATATATGGAAGCCATGCCATTAAGATTATTGAAATGGGGATAAGAATTACAAATAAAGCACAGCTCGCTGTCAGATATTTATTGTCATTTTCAGGCTTATCAGCAAGATAGTATGCTGCAAGACCGCCCATACCCAGACCGAACATGGCGGTAGAAAGAACAAGAAATACATAGTGATATGAAAGGATTACTGAGCTTAACCTTGTAAAGGTTATCTCAAGCAAAAGGAGTGATGCGGAAAATAAAAAAACGCCGATTATCATTATATCTATTTTTCATCAACAAGATTGAATGAATAAGCGCTATCTTTCTTTTCAAGCCTGAAAACAAAAGGATGCTTAAGAGGCTCTCCGCCTATGCCAAAACTAATCGCGCCTGTTGCCCCGCGAAAACCCTTTAAGCTTAACATTGCCTCTCTGACCTTTATGGTGTCGGTTGTTTTTGCCTTTTTAACAGCCTCAGACAGCAGCATCACAGCATCATAAGCCAATGCCGCAGTAGCATCCGGATTCTCGCCCTTCTCTTTTTTATATAATTCAATAAACCCTGCCGCCTCCTTTGACTTGCTGTCAATGGCAAAACTGTTATAAACAATAGTTCCAACAACTGAATCCTTGCCAATCTCCCATAACTCAGATGACATCAGGTCGCTGCCGCCGATAAGCGGCGCATTCAGACCCTGATTCCTTGCCTCTTCCACAATTTCTGCGCCTTCTTTAGAGCTTCCTGTATATATAATTGCGTCAATCTGCCCCTTGGATTTTTGTTTTATCTCAGCAAGAGCATCTTTATAGCCTGAATAACCGCTCCCTGTAAAAACCTCTGCAGCTACAACGGCTTTTTTATCAAAAACAGCCTTTTTAAAATACGCTGTAAGCTGGAGGGAAAAGTCATTTTCCACAGCAGTAATTATTGCATATCTTTTATAACCGAGCTTATCAGCACAATACGCAATTGTGCCCTCTGCCGCCAGATTATCAGGAAGGGAATTCCTGAATATAAAATTACCGCTTCTGCCGAGCTTTCTTCTTGTGCCTGCTGTTATATACAGGGTCTTTGAATCATTTGCTGCAAATAAAGGCCCAAAGGATGACCAGCCTGTAGGCGCTGCAATAATCCCGATGACCTTATGCTCTTCTATTAATTTAATAGCAGCATTCACTGCGCCGCTCCTAGTGTTCTTGTCGTCGTAATTAAATAACTCTATCTTTTTACCGAGTATGCCGCCCTTTGAATTAATCTCTTTAACAGCCACTGATGCGCCTGCAAGTGTCTTTAAGCCGTAAACAGCCTGCTCCCCTGTTTCAGGGCCGATTACTCCTATCCTCATCGGCCTCGGTTTGTCGGATTGCGCAAGGACAAAGGCGGGAAGAAAGATTAGAAGAAGCAAAGTTGTAATTGCTTTTAACATTGTTGATCTCTTTTCTGTCTTCATATTTTAACCTTCATGGCAGGCAAAATACCTGTTCTCTCAGATTGTTTTATTCATGTAGATTTAGCCAGAGGGGTCAGATGCAAGGCGGAGCAAAGCATTGCACCGCAGCATACAAGTAGTATGTGAGGATGCAAGGCTGAAGCGACAACGCCGCAGATGACCCCTATCGCTAAATCTACTGCTTCTCTACCATCTTCTTTGCATCCTCAGGAAATACATCTATAAACTCCTCTTCAAGGAGAAATACATTTGCAATGGATTCCCTCTTTGCATAAATGCCGCGCGGGTTCTTGCTCTTATCGCCAATCAGCAGAACCTGCGGCGGGTTTGCATCCCCTGACCAGACATTCAGCTTTATTATCGGCTTATCAAGGCCGTATTTCTTCAAATCCTTTGGGTCCTCTTCTATAAATGCCTGCGCCTTTGAATTCTTTACCTTATATAATATCTCCATCAGCTTTGTAATATTCACAATCCCTTCAAAGGGCTCTGTAAGATGCCATTTCCCCTCAGCAGGCTGCTCCATAACAATCTTTTTATCACCCCTGATTATGGCAACTCCCTTAGCCTTAGTCGGCTCAAAAGGAAGGATAGTCTTGTCCCTCAGATCATAGACATCCTTATCTGCCTCTGCGCGGATATCAGCATGAAGGCGGAATACACGGCTGTCATCAGAGATTATTGCAAAGGCAACATTCTGCGTCGGCCCCCTGTCGCCGAAAAATATGCTCTTTGTTTTTTTATCATTCTTCAGCTTAAAGCTTACTTCAAGGTACGGTTTATCAAGCCCGAATTCTGACAGCCTCTCCTTTGGCTGATTTTCAAACAGCACAGCATCAATCTTAGCCTTTACCACGAACTTAAAGAATCTTTCAAAGACCTCCTTATCAGCGTCAGCCTTTATTGGTTTTAAAATATACCATCCCTTGCCGTCATTTTTACACTCTATTATTTTATCCCCTTTTTTAAAGGAGATATCTGTAACATCATCAGGCTCAAAAAGAAAAAGCTTTGCTGACTCTTCCCTCTTTTTCTCAATCTTCTCTTCTTCTTTTGTAAATACAATAAAGACGCCGGCGATAACAGCAAGAACCATCACCCAGAAGATAGTCTTCTTAAAGAAACTCACTTCCTGAACCTCCGCCTGCTGTAAATAACAAGACCTGCCGCTAAAACAAAGGTTGGAAGCACTACTACCGGCAGCCAGAATATCAGCCTCCCCTGCGTGGCTGTCAGCACAACAGGCGTTGCCTCGCTGTCCTTGCTCCTGATTGATATTAAATCCTCCTCCTCAGCAAGCCAGCTAACTGTATTTAAGAAAAGGTCTTTATTGCCTAATAAATTTAAATGCGTATTATTTGCAAAACCGGAATTGCCAAAGACCACTATCCTCGCATATATCTTCTTTCCTGATTCATTTGCCTTTGCTGCCTCTACTGCTGTTACAGAGCCGATGGTTATTGGCCCCTTCTTATCCTTCCCCTCCTGATACTCTGCCTTGCCAGCCTCTAATGTCTTTTTGTCTGTCTCTGCCCAGCTATACGAACCTGTCCTTATAATGGGATATGCGCCCTTTGAAAGGTCTTTATTCATATCTACTGAACGGGCAATAGGAAAAAGGGTTGCAAAATTAAATTCTTTTGTAAGCGGATGCTTATCATCATATTCAGTAACCACAGGGGTCAGGTAATTTGCCCCGTAAACCTGGCTCTGTTTGTCAATAATAACATCATCGCCTATCTTAAAACCGTATTCAGACAGGAATGGAATAAGATTGTGCGCCCTTCCCGGGTCAATCATGATAAAAAGCTTCCCGCCCCTGTTGATATATCGTTTGAGTTTTTCTAATTCTGATGATATAAAGTCCTTACTGGCTCCGCTGATTATAACAACAGATGCATCCTGAGGTATATCCTCTACATTTAAAAGGAGGAGATTCCTAATCTCATAGTTCTCCTTTTCTATTGCCTCTTTTGCAGCCTTATAACCGCCCTTCTGGAAATCAGCAATATCATTCTCGCCATGGCCTGTTACAAAGTAAACAGTCTTAACGCTGTCTCTTGTAACCTTTATTATGCCGTTTGTAATCCTCTCCTCAGACTCCATGCCAACAGTCTCCTGCCTCTTTCCTGATATAAGCAGGGTTGTCCTGTATGACGATACGCCGTATTTTGCCGCAACTGTCGGCTTTCTGTCAGGGTCTACAAATTGATATTTGAAATTAGGCGAGTAATATGAATATTCAAGGAGGATGTCCTCCATAGCCTGCCTTGTCCTCTCGTCCGCCCTGTAAAAGGCAATAGCCTCAATCTCCTTTTTCAGGGACTTTAGAATCTTTACAGTCTGAGCCGAAAGGGTGTAACGTTTTGTTGCGGTTAAGTCTAACCTTCTTTTGTATCTTGTAGATATAACGGCTATCAAGGCAATGACTGATATAAATATCAGGATCATTATTGCCATATTCGCCCCGTACTTTGCCGAACGATTCAGGAGTACATCTCTGATCTTGGGGAAATTTATATAAAGGTATACAAGTATAAGCAGAAGACCGGTAAATATTAACGAGGCAGAAAACGTTGTTAATATGGTATTTATTGCAAATATAAGGGCTCCTGTTATAATCAGCAGCAGCCCGATAAGACCGATTAGATTGCTTAACATATCTTTTTTATTACCCCCTCCACTTCTTTGATTCTAATGCCCTTAGTGATAAAAATATGCAGAGCATGGCAAAATTTAAATAGTATATTATGTCCCCGCTGTCAATAACCCCTTTTGCAAAGCCCTCAAGGTGCTGTGTCAAGGCAATATAAGAAAGCACACTGACCAATGAAGAGTTCACAAAATTAATGGAATATCCTGCCATCCAGAAAAAGAGCAGAACGCCAAATGACAAGACTGCTGCTACCACCTGATTCTCTGTGAGTGTTGATGCAAAGATGCCAAAGGCGATAAATGCAGCGCCCATAAAAAAGAGGCCGATGTATCCTGTTATAATAGGCCCTAATTCAGGCCGGCCGTATATCTTTATCAAGACAGGATATAAGAATGTAAACACAAGCATTATGCTGAATATGGCAAGGCACGCTGCAAACTTGCCGAGCACCACCTCAATATCCTTAACAGGATATGTAAGAAGAAGCTCTATTGTGCCTGACCTCTTTTCCTCTGAAAAGAGCCGCATGGTTAATAGCGGCATCAGGAGAAGCATAATTACGCTCACATTGCCAAAGAGCGGCCTTACAACTGACTCTGTAATATTTAAAAGATTATACTGCTTGGCAAGCGTCGGATTCATCTGTGCCTGAAAGCTAATGGTGCTGAAGGTAGCAAAGATATTGTAAAAGAAATATCCTGTTATTATCAGAAAGATTGTCATTACCGCATATGCAATCGGCGAGTAGAAGTAGGATTTCAGTTCCTTTTTGAATATCAGATAAAAATTCCTCATGTCTATACCCCCTTCTCCTCTGTAACAAGCTTTATAAATATATCCTCAAGGCTCATCTCAATAGGCCTCATCTCATGCAATCCCCATCCGTTCTTTATAATAAGCGCGGGGATATCCTTTCTGTTCTCATTCCCCTTCTCAAGCTCAACAATATAATCCGTTACACTGTTGTTTGTCTCTTTTTTCTCAATCATCTTCACACCCTTTATCTTATTTAATTCCTTCACAACATTCGCAGCAGGGCCTTCTATCTTAAAGAATATTCTTGCTGCCTTCTGAATCTGGCTTGTCAGATTATGCGGCGTATCAACAGCAATAACCCTTCCTTCATTTATAATGACAACCCTCTGGCAGGTCATACTGACCTCTGGAAGTATATGTGTGCTGAGGATAACAGTGTGCCTCCCTGCAAGATTCTTTATAAGCTGCCTTATCTCTATTATCTGTTTTGGGTCAAGGCCTATTGTTGGCTCATCAAGTATAAGAACATCAGGATCGCTGATTAATGCCTGCGCAAGGCCGACCCTCTGCCTGTATCCCTTTGAAAGCTCTGCAATCAGTTTTCCTGCCATGTGGGTTATACTGCAGTCATCCATTACCTTGCCAACCCTTTTTTTTATATCCCTTGCGCTAATACCCTTTATCCTGCCTACAAAGGTAAGATAGTCGGTTATCTCCATATCCTTATACAGCGGGACATTCTCTGGAAGATAGCCGATTCTCTTTTTGACCTCCAGCGAATTTTCAAAGACATCATATCCAGCAACTGTTGCCTTCCCTGATGTCGCAG
>MHEL01000094.1:0-555 GCA_001803815.1 Nitrospirae bacterium RBG_19FT_COMBO_42_15
CGGAGAAGATGAGGAATGGTTCAGGGAAAGGGGCGGTGATTTCTTAGTCAGCTTTCCTTTATCAAAGCATCTCAGGATTGATGCAATGTATACATTGAAAGAGGTTACAGAGGAATTCAGGGAATATCCGGGAGCGCCGTTTAATAAATACCAGCAAGGCGCTATCGGCGCAAGCCTTGTATGGGACAATGTTGTATATCAGGAGATTGGTCCGATATCAGGCGTTCAATTTAATATACATGGAGATTTTGGCGAAAAAAAGCTTGGCAGCGATTTTTATTATAGAAACTATGAAGGCGAGATCAGGGGATATGCAAACTACAATTTTAATGAGCACTGGAAATACGGAAAGAGGCTTGTTGTTGCAACACGGTTAATGGCTGGGTATAAAGAGAATGATGTTTTGGTTTTTCCATTAGGCGGGCAGGACAGCCTGCGCGGTTACGGTTATCATGAATTTCACGGGACAAGGATTGCCTTGGCAAACCTTGAGCTGCGTTATCCATTATTTGAGATAAATCAAGTTATCATGCCAATGGACTTATTCCTTGCAAA
>MHEL01000094.1:652-4969 GCA_001803815.1 Nitrospirae bacterium RBG_19FT_COMBO_42_15
AGCCGGACTAAGGTTTCTGATGTTCATATACGGAAAGATACCCCTTTATCATAACATTGAGGTTTCCAAAAGCGTTACTGACGCAGACAGAGGCACAAGAGGTTTCTTCTCATTTGGAACGATGTTTTAAAAGTCATGTCTCATAAAAAAACCATTCACAATTATGTCATGCATCCTCTATACCTTTAATTGTCAAACCATCCCTTCTGTCAGATTGAAAGTTATACTTTCAATTTGACAAATAGATTTTTTTGCTATAAAATAAATATATGTTCAAAAGAACCCTTGCCAAAAAGCTTGCTATGCTCGCAAAACAGTTCCCGGTTGTTTCTATAACCGGACCACGGCAGTCAGGTAAAACTACCCTTGCTAAAAATGTCTTTAAATCTCACGAATATGTTAGCCTTGAGGATCCCAACGAACGAGATTTTGCGCTTGGCGATCCAAGGGGATTCCTAAAAAGATTCAAAGGCGGTGTAATCCTTGACGAGGTGCAGAAGACCCCTTTGCTTCTCTCTTACATACAGGGCATTGTGGACAGGGAAGACCAAGCCGGAAGGTTTATTCTTACTGGTTCACAGCAAATCCATATGATGGAAAGGGTCAGCCAAACCCTCGCCGGCAGGACTGCTATTGTCCATCTCTTGCCCTTAAGTCTAAGTGAGCTTATCGGTGCGACGGCTTCGGACCCAAAGTATATTGAACCCCTCCCTGCCAAGAGAAGGATGCCTGCCTTCACCCTTGAAAAGATATTATATCAGGGATTTTATCCGAGGATACATGCCAAGAGGCTTGAAGCGCAGGATTGGCTTTCAGCCTACTATCAGACTTATGTAGAAAGGGATGTGAGAGATATATCTAACATCGGCAGCATGGAGGCATTTCAGAGGTTTGTGAGGCTCTGTGCTGGAAGAACAGGCCAGCTTCTTAACCTTTCATCACTGGGCGCAGACTGCGGAATCTCGCACACCACAGCAAGACACTGGATATCTGTCCTTGAAGCAGGCTTCATCATCCACCTTCTTTCGCCGCATTACAAAAACTTTTCAAAGAGGATTATAAAATCTCCAAAACTCTATTTCCATGACACAGGGCTTCTCTGCTTCCTCCTGAAGATTCGGGAACCGGAAGATATTGTGGCTCACGCCATGAAAGGCGCTATATTTGAAACATTTGTTGTATCCGAACTTTTCAAGCTCTTTGTTCATAGAGGAGAAACACCGCCTCTCTACTTCTGGCGCGACAGGACAGGCCATGAGGTGGATGTAATCATAGATATGGGGAAGAAGCTCATACCTGTAGAGATGAAGTCAAGCGCAACGGTTGTCAGCTCTCTATTTGAATCCCTTCGTTATTATACATCCTTTGGCCCTCCAGCCTCAAAGACTGGGATACTGATTCACGGCGGCGACGACCTGTATGCGAGAGAGGGCTTCATTGTAAGACCGTGGTGGCAGGCCTGCTGAGAAGAAAATATTATATCCTGCCCCAAGATAAAAAAGTATTATTATCTGAAATTCTAATATGCAAAGCAGTCTTACAAATTGTCAATTGAATTTACAATTTGTAAGGTATATTGCAAACGGCTGCTGAACAAGATTTGAGTGGGTTAAGATTTTAGATAGATGTTTTAGCCTGCTTATTTAATCTTTAGCGTCCTTCACACACCGAAAACCAATAAGGTGGCTCATGCCGTCTTCGCGTATGCCTTCCTTAGAGGCGCATCTTGCCTGATGCGAGAGCTGAGCCCATGAACCGCCTTTTACAACCCTTATCTTTTTTTCAGCATCAAACCAGTCAGATGTCCATTCTGCTACATTTCCAGCCATGCCGCGAACGCCGTAAGGGCTTGTGTCTTTTGGATACAGACCAACATGCCCTCCAAATAAATGCACAGACTCTGCTGTATGTGCTGCGCCAGGCTCAAAATTATTGCCCCATGGATACATCCTTGCGTCAGCGCCGCGGGCTGCGAACTCCCATTCTGCCTCTGTTGGCAGTCTCTTTCCAGCCCATTTTGCATACGCCTCTGCATCTTTATATGTTACCATCATTACAGGGTAGTTGGCCTTTTCTGTCGGGTAATCTGTGCCGGACCAGTCAGGCGGCGGCTGATGGCCTGCTGCCAATATAAACCTGCGGTACTGCGCGTATGTAACCTCATAGCGGTCAATATAAAAGGGTTTTAAAATTACCTTTCGCTGAGGCGATTCCATTTTACATGCCTCTGCATCAAAGGTCTTTTTTGAACCAAACTTTTTTGTTATCTCCTCTACCTCAGCAGGGGTGCTTCCCATGACAAACTCTCCGCCCGGTATAAAGACCATATCATTTTCCACATCAGGCCCGCGGCCGTGATGGCCAATGTGTTCGGATGCGCTCTCCTTGCCTATTGCTGTAACAGAGAATTGAAGTGACAATATCAGAGATAATAAAAAAATACTGAAAACTAATTTTCTCATTCTGTGTTTCTCCTTTATTAAAAGTTTAACAGAAGAGGTTAAATCTTGCAATTTTATCCCTTATACACCTTATAATTTATATCCGGGAAAAGATTATCTTTATACTCAATATCAGAAAGCCATGCCTCGTCAATTCTGTCTGCCTTTATATCTTCAAAGAGCCTTGTAAATCTTAAAAGGTGCGATTTAACCCTCTTCACAGCATATTCAACCACTGTGCCTGTTTTCATTATAAACGGCCAGTCAGATGACTGGGCGAGCAGCATCTCCCTTGCTGCCTGATTCAATGCACGCAGCTTGATGCCATTGGCATCAGGAAAGCTGTTTGCAAGCTCTACCATCCTCTCGGCTGCCTTATGGAGGTGCCTGTATATCCAGTCATTGCTCCCTTCAAGCCAAACCTCGGAGTATCCTTTGTATCCCCAGCTTGACATAGAAGGCGTTGAAACCTGATTTACCGGGTTCTCTTTCAGATATTCCATTGGTGTTATCAGTTTAATGGTCTTCTGGTCGTATGCAATCTTTCTGATTAAAAAATTCAGCCACTCAGGCCCTTCAAACCACCAGTGGCCGTAAAGCTCTGCATCATAAGGAGAGATAATAATAGGTTTCTTTTTTAAAAGGTCAAAGAGATACTCTATCTGCTTCTCCCTGTTGAACATAAAATTCCCTGCATGACCTGCTGCCTTATCAAGCGCCCACTGCCTTACATACGGCTCTTTATGGTCAGTTGTGCCTGTTATGCGGAAATATTTTATGCCTGTGTTTATCCTGATGCCGTCTTTGTGGATATATGGCTTTATATATTCATAATCAAGGTCAAAGCCTACATCCCTGTAAAAATCCCTGTAGTTGTGATCACCGGGATAGCCCTCTACAGCGCTCCAGACCTGCTTTGCAGATTCCAGATCCCTTCCAAAGGCAGCAGCGCCAGACTTGCAATACAGCGGCGCAAAAACGCCATACTTCGGTCTTGGTGACGCATATAGAATACCGTGGGCATCTAAGAAAAAAAACTTTATTCCTGCAGCCTTTAAGATATTATCAAGCCCCGGATAATAGCCGCACTCCGGAAGCCATATCCCCTTTGGCTTAACGCCAAGATGCTTTTCGTGATGCCTTACCGCAGTCTCTATCTGCGCCTTTACAGCAACAGGATTTGTCTCCATTAATGGCAGAAATCCGTGCGTTGCCCCGCATGTAATAATCTCAAGCTTTCCTGCGTCCTGAAATTTCTTAAAGGCTGAGACAAGATTTCTCTTATATCTGTCAACAAAGACCCATCTTGAATTCTTGAACCTGTCATTATACATCCTTGCAAGGCTGTTAAATTCAGGCTGATGCTTAGTCCTTTCAATCTCCTTTTCTGAAAGCTCTATGAGCATTTCTATATGATGAATGTACCTATTCTGAAGGAGTTCGTCAGTCAGCATTGCAATAAGCGTTGGTGAAAGAGAAATGGTAAGCCTGAAATCAACACCATCATCAAGCAGGCCGTCAAAGACATTGATTAAAGGAATGTATGTCTCTGTAATGGCCTCATAGAGCCAGTCCTCTTCAAGGAAGTCCTCATATTCAGGGTGCCTTACAAAGGGAAGGTGTGAATGAAGCACAATGGCAAGATAACCTTTTTCCAAGATAGTCTCCAAAAAAAACAAAATCCCCCCAAACCCCCCTTTACTAAAGGGGGGATGGGGAGATTAAAAAATTAAACGGCAAAGTAAAAAGCTCCAGATGCAAGGCGGAGCGAGGACTCGCACCGCAGCATACATGTTAGTATGTGAGGATGCGAGACCGAAGCGACAACGCAGCAGATGGACTTTTTACGAAGCCGTCAGTTCCACCTGCTGCTGGG
>MHEL01000095.1:0-8167 GCA_001803815.1 Nitrospirae bacterium RBG_19FT_COMBO_42_15
TCATATCCGCAGTGTCCGGGGTTCGAATCCCTGCACCGCCACCAAAATAAACCCCATTAGAAAGTATGGGGCTTTCTAACGGGGTAAAAAAAACATGCCAAAGCAGGTCATAAGCCGAGTTCTGTTAGCCATCCCATCTTGTGGATGAGATGGATGACGGTCATTCCTCTTGTCCTGAATATTGCTATCAGGATCGTGCGACCTAACCCGTTCCGCCTTTCTATAAAATAGAATATTGAATGGGCCATTCTTACCATCAAGTGGAGCGGAACCTATTTGGTCTTGCTCCGGGTGGGGTTTACCATGCCCCTGATGTTGCCATCAGAGCGGTGAGCTCTTACCTCGCCTTTTCACCCTTACCCTGTACCATTACGGTACAGGGCGGTATTTTTTCTGTGGCACTTTCCTTCTGCCCCCTCTTTACAGAGGAAACAGACTCCGCATTACGGAGCACCCTGCCCTATGGAGCTCGGACTTTCCTCCCGCCTATTGGCGGGCGACCATCGGGCCTGCTTCAGCATGTATTAACTATTTTTTACTTAAATGTAAATCAACTGCCTTGTTTGCTAAATTATCAGCCTCTTTATTTTTCTCTCTCGGTATATGCGTTAAAGTGACCCTTGACCCTTGACCCTTGACCCTAATCTTTTTTATCAGCGCCTGCGCCTTATTGAACAGCAGAGCCAAATTCTCATCTTTAACCCTGTAGACGCCGTTCATCTGCCTTACCACCAATTCTGAATCCAAAAAAATGTCTGCGCTCACTGTCTTGTGTTTTACAGCATATTCAAGTGCGTTTATCAGCGCTGTGTATTCTGCAACATTGTTGGTTGTCGTTCCAATATATTTGCCGATTTCATCTACAACAGCGCCATTTTTATCTTTTAAGACCACGCCAATGCCTGCATCCCCGGGATTGCCCCTTGAAACGCCATCAGTATATATTATCAAATTTTGCCCCTTTAATGCCACTCTTTCAATCCTTCAATTTGCTCAGGATGCATCCTTCCAATAAAGGATGCGGCTGCAATTAAAGCACTGGATTATCTTTGAATTCTTTCTAACCTCTGTTAAGGTCTGGGGAGGGATGTTCATGTGACAGCCGAGGCAGTTGCCGTTTTTAACAGCAGCTACAACAAGGCCGTTTTTAGACTCAAACAATTGAGTATATCTTTTTAAAAGGTCTTTGCCTATTCTGGCGCAATGCTCATCTCTGTCTTTCAGAAGTTTATTCAGCTCATTTTCTACCTTTGTAAAATCTGCCTTGATCCTGCTCTCTTCAACGGAAAATTTTTTCTCTTCCTCTTTTGCCTTCTGCTCTTTAGCAGTAAGCTCTTTCTTAATCTCTTCTGCCTTTTCAAGAACAACAAGCAGTGCGTCTTCCTGCTCAGTCTTTACCTTTTTTGCAGCCTCTATTTCGTGAAGGAGCGCCTGATATGCCTCGTTGGTCTTAATCTCAGAGGTTTTTGATTTGTGCTTTTCAATCTTTACATCTTCCTCATCAATTGCCCTCTCTTTATCCCTCTTCTCTTTTAACAGGTTATCATATAAAGCCTTTACATTTGACAGGTCTGCCTGACTCGCGCTGAGAGATTGTTTGGCCTCTTCAATAATCTCTGGAAGCCTTTTCTTCTGCTTTGCCAGATCCGCAATTACTGTATCTATCTCCTGCAGTTCAATAAGAGATTTAAGCTCCTCGCTAATAGCAATTTGGTCTGAAGGCATTTACCATTCTCCCTTTCACCGTTTCCCCGTTTCTTAATATATTTTATGGTGGGCCCACCAGGATTCGAACCTGGGACCAATCGGTTATGAGCCGATGGCTCTGCCAACTGAGCTATGGGCCCCCTTTAACTTGGTAGCCGCACCCTTTAGGGTGCATATTTCCGCAGGCTAAAGCCTGCGACTACCACACTGACGATTCATGAATCGTCAGACATTTCCCTCTTTCCTAAAGAGGGGTTAGGGGAGATTACATGGCCAGGCATAGAAATTAGCCTCTGCAACAATCCCCCTGTATCCCCCTTTAGAAAAGGGGGAAATGTTATCACCATTCGACGAATCAATGACACCCTATATTGCCTACTCCACGAAACTCTTTAGCAGCTTGCTCCTGCTCGGATGTCTTAATTTTCGCAAGGCCTTTGCCTCAATCTGTCTTATGCGCTCACGCGTAACCTCAAAATTCTGTCCAACCTCTTCAAGCGTATGGTCAGTAACCTCGCCAATGCCGAACCTCTGCCTTAAGACCCGCTCCTCTCTCGGTGTAAGGGTCTGGAACACGCTCTTAATCTGCTCCTGCAGATTATATTTAATCGCAGCCTCAAGCGGGGATATAACCTTTTTGTCTTCTATAAAGTCGCCAAGATGGCTATCCTCTTCCTCACCTATAGGAGTTTCAAGGGATATAGGCTCTTTTGCAATCTTCAGCACCTTCCTCACCTTGTCTATAGGGAGCTTCATCTCAGCAGCAAGCTCCTCAGGAGAAGGCTCTCTTCCAAGCTCCTGCACAAGGTGCCTTGATGTCCTGATAAGCTTGTTGATCGTCTCAATCATGTGAACAGGTATGCGGATTGTCCTTGCCTGATCAGCGATTGCCCTTGTTATTGCCTGCCTTATCCACCATGTGGCGTATGTGCTGAATTTATAGCCCCTCTTATATTCAAACTTATCAACTGCCTTCATCAGGCCGATATTGCCTTCCTGAATAAGGTCAAGGAACTGCAGTCCCCTGTTCGTATACTTCTTTGCAATGCTTACAACCAGCCTAAGGTTTGCCTCTATCAACTGGCTCTTTGCATACTTTGCCTTACGCTCCCCCTGCTCTAAGGCATGGACTGCGTCCTTCAGATCCTTTGCAGAGACGCCTGTTTCAAATTCTGTCTGCCTTATGCGCTGAAGCGCATTTTTATATGTCCTCTCAAGGCCTATTAATGCATCCTCATCAATTCCGGTCTTTCTTTCAACCTTTTTTATCTCCTTGCCCCTTTTTCTTATCCGTTTTAAGACCTCGTCTACCTTATCCTTTGAATATCCGAGCTTCCTGATGCAGGAGACCATCTCCCTTTCAGACCTTTTGATCTGATAGGAAGACTCTCTTAATTTATTAACAATGTTATCTATATGCCTTGAATTCAGCCCTATATCTTCTATCTTCTGGGCTATTGTATCCTTTATTTTTTTAACAGCGAGCATCTGCTTTTTAAGCTTATTCTCATTCCTGAGGCGGCCTGTATCCCTGTTCAATGCCCTGAGCTGCGCTGTCAGCCTCTTAACCTCTGTAATCCTGTCCAATGTCTTTTTAAGAAGCTCCTTTTCATCTGCTTCTACAAACTCCTCCAAGTCCTCTTCGTATGCAGAGACTACCTCCCTGATGGATATCTTTTCTTTCTTAAGCCTGTCTCCAAGAGAGACTACCTCATTGGTTGTAATCGGCATATTAAAGATAATCGCTGCAACCTCTCTCTCGCCAGACTCAATCCTCTTGGCTATCTCTACCTCCTCTTCCCTGCTTAAAAGAGGAACAGTGCCCATCTCCTTTAAATATAAACGAACAGGGTCGTCTGTCCTTCCAACAGTGCCAGGCGTTAAATCTATTTTCAATTCCTCGCCTTCAGCGTCAACATCTGCCTCAAAAAGCTCGGCCTCATATTCCTCAGTCTCTTTTCCTTCCTGTTCAGACTCAGAAGGCGCGGCCTGATATTTAGACTCTTCTGAGGAATCAATGATGTCAATATCCATCTCGCCGAACATAATCATAATATTATCTATCTGCTCTGAAGATACAACATCTGCTGGAAGGGCATTATTCAGCTCTTCATAAGTAAGGAACCCCTTTTCCTTGCCTATAGATATCAAATGTTTTACTTCTTCCATGCTATCTTCTTTTGCCATACATACCCCGCTATTATAAAATAGATTATTGTTTTAACAGTCTTGTTTTTTCTTCAAGTATCCTGTTTATTGAATCCGTATCGCCGTTTTTCTCTGCTATCCTTAATTTCTCCTGCAGTGTCTTCATCCTCTCTTTTATGCCTGCGCCTTTAATCTTCTGTACGCAGTCATAAAAGCTCTGTTCGCGGTCATCATAATCCAATTCCCTCATAGAGAGGGCTGAAAAGAGGCCTGCCATCTCTGCATCCTCTGTCTTAAACACAGCATTAAATTCCTTGCCGCTCTCAATAACATTATAAACTATTCCTGTAACCCTTTTAAAAAGAGGGTCTTTGAAATCATCGGGGCTTAATTGGTCCTTTACCCTTTTTGCAATGGACTCATCATTAAGCATAAGGTGAATCAGCATCTCCTCTGCCTTTGCGCCTGAATGATTGATTCTCTTTTGAAGACCGCTATGAGCTGTTCCTTCTTTTAAAGGCTCTTTCTTCTCTCCTGACTTATATCCTTTTTTCTGAGCCCTGTTTTCTAATTCCGCAAATATATCCTTTTCGTCCAACTGGAGCTCCTCTGCCAGCCTTCTTACATAAGCGTTCCTTTCAATCTTGTTGGGCAATCTGTTTATCAGAGGAAGAACCTCATCTACCACCTTTACCTTTTCATCAATAGATGACAGCGGCTCTTTGCCTTTTGTCTCTCTTATAACAAAATCAAGAAGTTTCTCTGAATTCTTTAATTTATCTATAAATGCCTCAACACCCTTTTCCCTTAAAAATGTATCAGGGTCAGTGCCCTCTGACAGGCTTGCCACCTTGGCCTTCATCCCGCTCTCAATAAAGAATGAGGCGCTCCTTATCGCTGCCTTTTTCCCTGCGCTGTCAGGGTCAAATACCAAAACAATATTGTTTGTAAACCTCTTTATCAGCCTTAAATGGCCTTGCGTCAGGGCTGTGCCGAGTGTTGCAGCAGCATTCTTTATGCCCTTCTGATATGTCATTATTGCATCAAGATAGCCCTCAACAATCAGAAGATAGCCCCTTTTGCCAATCTCCTGCCTTGCCTTTTCAAGGCAGTAAAGGTTTTCACCTTTGATATATATAGTGCTCTCCGGCGAATTTATATATTTTGGCAGGGAGTCATCAAGCACCCTTCCGCCAAAACCTATGACCCTTTTCTTTAAATCAAGGATAGGAAATATTATCCTGTCCCTAAAGCGGTCGTAAAAACCATCGCCGCTATCTTTTCTTATAATAAGCCCTGCCTTTTCTAAGGCCGCTGTTTCAATTCCTTTCTGTCTTAAATGTCTGTATGCCGCATCCCACTGCGAAAGAGAATAGCCAATATTAAATTCCTGTATGGTCTTCTTTTCAATGCCCCTTTTTTCTAAATATTGCCTTGCCCTTTCACCCTCTTTTGCCTCAGCAAGATTCCTGCTGAAGAATTCCATTGCAAGCTCATTTGCCTTATAAAGGGGCTCTTTTGCATCTTCAATCTTCTCATCCCTCTTGCTAACCTCTGGGATGCTTATTCCTGCACGTTCGCTTAGAGACCTTACTGCCTGTGGAAATGTAAGATTTTCATGCTTCATCAAAAAGTGAAATACATTTCCTCCGGCGCCGCAGCCAAAGCAGTGGAATATCTGCTTTGCTGGACTGACCACAAATGACGGCGTCTTTTCTGAATGAAAAGGGCACAACCCTGTAAAATTCTGGCCTGTCTTTTTTAAACTAAGCTGTTCAGAGATTACAGAGACAATATCTACTCCCTCTCTTATCCTGTCTATTAATTCATCTGGAATAAACCTTTCCATTCTGATTTATTGAGACATAAATTATTTTAGATTATAGCAAGAATAATCTATCTTTTTATCCTTCTGAAACCTGAACATCCTGCAGCATCTATTGCGGTTAAGCCGTCAAGAAGAAGATTCATCCCGAGATTGTCGCTTGCTATATGGCCTGCAATTACAACATTAATATGGTGCTTCTCAGCCTCTTTCCTGTGATCTTCGCTGATGTGCATGGCGACTATAGTGCCGACCCCTGCCTGAGAAAGTTTTTCAAAGGCGTCCTTTGAGCCGCCTGTCCCGCCTGTCATATCAACAAATATCTTTCCTGTCCGCCTCTCCTTTGAGCCTATCATTATATTGGGACCCGCGTTATTTTTAGCGGCATCCTGATACTCAGGTATCTCTTTTAGAATCTCTAATACATCCTTCATCGTATCAGGTTTTTTGTTATCAATGAGCTGCTGAAGATAAGCGGTAACCGCATTATCAGCAGGCGTATGCACACACATAAATGGGATATTCAAAAGCCGTGCTGCATCAACCGCCCTTGTATGATTTATAGGCATTACCCTGCGCTGTACCTCTTTTATCCTGTCGCTTAAAATATCCTCTGCCACGTTAATGGGTACGCCGAATTTATTAAGGATGTCTGCCTGCATATGCATTACCTCATAAAAGTTTGCATATGCCCTGCCTTCAGGATGGTGGGAGATTACAAGGTCAACAGCCTCGCCCTTTTCCCTTAATCTGTCTGCAAGCATTATCTCGCCGACCTCTATATCTATGCCAACCAAAACCCGCTTTACATCAAGCCCTTCATCGCCGTTTAAGATTCTTGTGTCAGCATAAGGATTCTTTAATGCCTCTAAGTCAAAATACTTCTTCTCATCATCCTTAAGGGCATTATAGTCCTCATTCTTTTTGGATAGAACCTTCTCAACTGCGGTCTTGCCCCTTGGGTCAAGCCCTATCCCTTTTTCTATAAAATAATCGTAAAGCCCGCTCAGCTTCACAAGTAATCTCCTAAAAAAGAAAAAATAAGGGGCTTTTCTAACTCATTAGATGCAGCCCCTTAACATGTATATAAAAACCTAATTATTAGTTTCCGATTAATTCCCTGACAATCCTGTTTACAACAGTTCCGTCAGCCCTTCCAGCAATCCTCGGCATCAAGACCTTCATCACCTTTCCCATATCTTTCTGGGATGAAGCTGATGTCTCTGTAATCGCCTTTTTCACCTCTGCCTTGACATCCTCGTCTGACATCTGAGGCGGCATATACGCCTGAAGAATATCTAATTCCTTTTTTTCCTTTTCTGCTAAATCCTGACGATTACCTTTTGTAAACTGCTCTATTGAATCTCTTCGCTGTTTAATTGCTGTAGCTATAACCTCTAAGGTCTCTTTGTCTGAAAGCTTGTAACTTGTGCCGCCCTTTTCTATCTCTTTATTTTTAATAGCCGCCTTCAACATCCTGATAGTTGAAACCTTCACGCTGTCGCCGGATTTCATTGACTCTTTCATATCATTGACAAGCTGCTCCTGCAAAGACATCCATCTACTCCTCTTGACGCGTTGTAAAACCTTTTAATTTTTTTATGGCCTTTTTCTTTGCTGCAATGGCCTTCTTCTTTTTCTTTACGCTGGGTTTCTCATAATGCTCCCTTTTCCTAATCTCTGAGAGAAGCCCGGATTTTTCGCACTGTTTTTTAAACCTTCTCAGGGCATTTTCAAAGGATTCGTTCTCCCTTATTCTCACAACTGGCATTCATTTTTCCCCTCCCCTCTGCCGTAGCACAAGCGCTTTCCATTAAAAATAACTTCAAAATAATGGAAAAAAATACTTAAAAATCCAGTCCTTCGACCTATAATTTTCTTAACTTCTTGAAAATATTGTATTATAACAGAGCTGCTACACCCTGTCAAGGTTTTTTAGGACTATTCCTTAACCAGGCGGCCATGCCATCCTCCTGCCGCCCAAGATATGCAGATGTATATGATATACAGCCTGGCCGGCATCTTTATTGCAATTAAATACAGTTCTAAAGCCTGAAACTGAAATCCCCTTATTTTTCGCAAGGTTATTAGCAGTTAAATAGATATGGCCAATTAACTGATTATCCTCAGACGTTAAATCAAGAATGGTTGGTATATGTTTTCTTGGAACAACAAGAAGATGCACAGGCGCCTGCGGATTGATATCCTCAAATGCTATTACCTTATCATCCTCATAAATAATCTTGGCTGGGATCTCTTTTTTTATTATTTTGCAAAAAATACAGTCTGACATGGCGGTCTCCTCTAAATAAATAATGTATATTCTTGTTTTTACCTGACCCCTTGACCCTTTGACCCTTTGCCACTTTCTTTGCCCTGCCCTTTATGCGGCTTGTTAAACCTCTTTTCTAATTCATTATATATATCCTCTGGCGCAATATTGTGATAACCCATTACAACTAAAAGATGAAACATGAGGTCTGTTAT
>MHEL01000095.1:8602-11660 GCA_001803815.1 Nitrospirae bacterium RBG_19FT_COMBO_42_15
TGGTATTAAACCATTATTGTCAAATTTTATTTTATCAATCAGGCCCAATTTATTCCTTCTCCTTCTTCTTTTTAGTCCACCACTCCCTCGCCTCTTTAGTAAGCAGCAGACTGATTAAGATTGCAATCGGCACAAAGAGCGCTGTTAAAACTGATGTTGATATATGAATAATATCAGCAGACTTCAGACCGTCAAAGACAAACTTTGCTATACTAACTATATAATATGAAAGTATAATGACAGAAAGACCTTCAACAGTCTTCTGGAGCTTCACCTGCGTCTTTGTTGTCTCGTCCATGCTCTTTTGAAGCTCAAGGCTCTGATCCTGAATATTCAAATCAACCTTTGTCCTCAGATTGGTCATCAGATCTATCATCTCCCGCCTTAAACCGTCTATTCTACTTGAAAGCCTCTGATAATCATCTCCAAGGGATACTGTTGCAGAAAGATAGAATCTGTTAAGAGAATTTCTTCCCTCTATCGGCCTTTCCCCCCATTCCTTTAAGATATTTCTTATCAACTCTATCCTGCCCCCTGTATCAGAGGAATAGTGCCTTACCTCCTCAGATATGCCGGCTATCTCGCCAAACTTTGTGCTTAATGTATAGAGCCACTCCCTCAGGTCATTTGCCGTTGCCTTTGGCAGGTTAATGCTTATAGCAGAGAGCTTTCCAACTAATGTGGCTTCAATATCATTCATCCTGTCTGATGAAAGTATATATTTCTGCCTCTCATTTCTCAAAAGATAATAGCAGTTCTCAAGTATTGTAATCTCTTTAATAATAGCCTCCAATGCATCTTCTGTAATCCTTACAGGATCCGCTGTAATCAAAAACCTGTCCCTTCCGCCCCTTAAAAAATCAAAATCTCCATAGACCATTATATCATCCCTTACAATGCTGCCAAAACCCTCTTTGCCCCCAAGAGCCCTTTCAACCTCCATGCCTGTCATCTGTTGGTCATATATAAATATATCTGCATCCACAATGCTGCCGCGAATAAACTCAAAACCAGTTTTTTGGGGAAACCATATCTGATATGTATAAACATCCATTCCCTGATCCATCTTTGCCATGAGCTGATTGCCGCTCTTATCCTTGCCAACTGCCACTGCCACAATCTCTCGCCATTTTATATCCTCCTGTTTCAAACCGATGGACTCAACAATATTTATAAAACCCTCCTTTATCTTATCCCTTGAGAAAGAACCTTTCATAAAGCTTGCAAATCTTATATGTGTCTTAAATGAAGGGAGAACCTTCTTTGCCTCATGCACCTGTCCTATATCAAGGGCGCCCCTTCCGCTCTCACGACTGTCAATCAAATATTGGGGAAGCGACGGATCCTTTGCAATATATTTTTCGTTAACATAGAGGCTGCAGTAGCATCTGCCATATACCTCTAAATCCCAGCTCATATAAGCACAGGGACAGATAATATCGCTGTCTTTAAGATAATCGCCTGATGCAAGCCTGCACGGACAGGAGCGGTACCCGAATCTCCTCTCATTCTTTATCAGGCCGTCAAGGATGCTCTGCAATATTGCCTTATCAGGATTCACCTTACAGCCAAAGGCATCTGCTGTATTTCTTATCCACTCAAGAAGCCCTTCAACCTGCTTTGTTGTTACAACCTCGCGAATAGCCTTTGTTGCAGCCCTGGCAGCGCCCTCCCTTGCAGGAAGATTCAATAGATGCCGCAGCTTCTTTTCATCAAAACCTATTACAGTATTTCCGTCAATATCAATAACAGGAAATGAGCGCTGACCGGTAAGCCTGTACATCTCTGTCAGCATCTTCTCCTGCTCATCCAGATTTTGCTCATCAATATTAACAGCCTCAAAAGAGACGCCTTCTCTTTTCATAAAGGCCTCTACCTCATCGCATTTATAGCAGGTTGTTAATCTATAAACCTTTACTGGCATCTCTATGATATCCTCTTAAAATTAAAATCCCCATTCTCTTCTGTCAATTCAAAACTCACGCCGCACATGCGGCACCTTGTAGCATCGCCAACATGAGGGTCTTTTCCAAAATTTATCCTCCAGCCGCACACAGGGCAGAAAAAGCTTACATCAAAGGTCTTTTCATTTATCATTCTTACTACATTTGCCAGTGCATTTATATGTCCGCTCTCTGCCTTTGCAAGTTTAACAAAAAAATCCTTCAGACCTTTATCCATAACCTTTTCTGCAAATTCCCTGTATATCCTCAGGGCATTCTTTTCCATATCCAGATTAAGGTTGAGAGTTTTTAGAATTGCTGCAAAGCCGCTCCTCATCCGCCGAGCCTCCTTATTGCCTCGCGCAGAAAATCGCCGTGCTCCTCCTCATTCCTTCTGATGCCTTCAACAAGGGCAACAAGAAAGGGGTCTTTTAAAAGATGTTCCTGCTCACTGTACCTCTTCTCTGCCTCTTCTTCTAATTTCAATGCCTCTTTGGCAATATCTATGTCGGTCATAGCCTCACCATAACCCCTTTTGCCTTTAGATACTCCTTTGCCTCTTTTATTGTATATTCCTTATAATGAAAGATAGATGCTGCCAAAACTGCATCTGCCTTGCCCTTTGTCAGGCCGTCATATAAATGTTCAAGATTACCAGCGCCGCCTGATGCAATCACTGGTATTGTTACTGCCTCTGAAACTGCCTTTGTAAGCTCAATATCATACCCGTCCTTTGTACCGTCCTTATCCATGCTTGTTAAAAGAATCTCGCCAGCGCCATACTCCTCCATCTTCTTTGCCCATTTCACAGCATCAATGCCAGTCGGCTTTCTTCCGCCGTGTGTGTAGACTTCCCAGCTTAGTTGTGCGTTCGGTGTTTGGCGTTCGGCGTTATTGGTTTTTACACTTTTAACTCGCAACTCGCAACTCGCAACTCGTTTTGCATCAATGGCTACAACAATGCACTGGCTCCCAAACCTCTCTGATGCCTCTTTAATAAATTCAGGGTTCTCCACTGCTGTTGTGTTTATTGAGACCTTATCGCATCCTGCCTTTAATAGATTGCGTATGTCATCAAGGCTCTTTATACCTCCGCCAACAGTCAATGGCATAAA
>MHEL01000095.1:11794-12420 GCA_001803815.1 Nitrospirae bacterium RBG_19FT_COMBO_42_15
CATCCCTGAGATTCACAAAGCTCACGCCTTTTACAACCCTGCCGTCCTTAACATCAAGACAGGGGATTATTCGTTTAGCAAGCATATTAAAAACCGTAACGCGTTATGCGTAATGAGTTATGAGTTACCTTTCTTTGTTTTTAGAAATCTAATCAATCCTAACAACATTTTTCTTGTAGATACTATATCATTTAATAAAACTGCTTCAGAGATGAGTCTCAATCTTTTAGCAAGCAAAATTTGGGTTTCTATCTCAGAAAGAGACCCTAATTCTACATATAGAAATTGTATAAATTCCTTAGTAGAATTTCGTGCTGCACCTTCTGCAATATTACTTGGTATTGAAACAGCAGCTCGTCTAATCTGAGATACAAGCCCATACTGTTCTTCACGAGGAAGTTTTTCAGTTAGTAAATATAACTTCTCTGCAAGCTCCATTGCTTTATTCCATACATCTAAGTCCTTGTGAGTTCTTATAATCTTTTCACTCATTACACATCACGGATTACGCTTCACGAGTTTTATTGCCTCTTTTAAATCCAGCGCCCCTGAATAAATCGCCTTTCCTGTAATAGCGCCCCAAAGACCTTTAATCTCTGACAATCTTTTTATATCATCAATGGAAG
>MHEL01000096.1:0-2641 GCA_001803815.1 Nitrospirae bacterium RBG_19FT_COMBO_42_15
GGGAAGCATTAGAAACACAGGCGTTGAATATAAACATTTTGTCGGTATTGCAAAAGGGTCTGTCGGTGAAGTGCATTATCAATTATTATTAGCAAAAGATTTAGGATACTTAGATGAGGAAAAATACAGTGATTTAAGAGATGGCTATCATAGAGTTTTACAGATGTTACAAAAATTATTCAAATCGTTGAGTTAACCAATTCTTTTACGGTCACGGTTAACGGTCACGGATAACGATATTTATGAAGATACCCTACTATCCCGGCTGCACCCTAAATACCGTTGCCAAAGGTTTTGACACCTCGGCAAGAGAGTCCGCTGTTCTATTAGGCTTTGAACTTAAAGAACTCAACCAGTGGAACTGCTGCGGCGCAACATTTCCTTTGACACCTGATAATGTTATGGGCTTGACTGCTCCGACAAAGGTTCTGGTCAATGCAAGAAAGGAAGGGGATACGGTAACAACACTGTGTTCTGTCTGCTACAATGTTTTGAAACGCACCAACAAGGTTGTACGGGATGATAAAGAAAAGCGTGGTGTGATAAATAATTTTATTGAGGAAGAGTATGACGGCAGCTTGAATGTTATTCACTTCCTTGAGGTTTTAAGGGATAAGATAGGTTTTGAAAATGTTAAGAGTGCTGTTAAAAGGCCGTTAAAAGGGGTTAAGGCAGGCGCATATTACGGGTGTATGTTGCTCAGACCTTTTGAAGATATGGGCATAGACAATACAGAGGCGCCGACTATATTTGAAAATTTACTAAAAGCCCTCGGCTGCGAACCTGTGGAATTTCCAAATAAGATAGAGTGCTGCGGTGCGCATCTGGCAATGGGTAATGAGGATGTTGTTGCAAAACTTTCCGGCAATGTATTGAGTTCAGCGAAAAACAAAGGCGCTGAAGTAATTGTAACCAGTTGCCCCCTCTGTCAGTATAACCTTGAAAAGAGCCAGAAAAGACTGAAGGACAGCGCTGAAGGTACGCAAATGCCAATCCTGTATTTTACACAGTTATTAGGTTTGGCACTGGGGCAGAATGAAGAGAGTCTTGGGCTTGATAAGAATATATTTGATATAAGGGCGCTTTTAAAAGGAAAGGGGATTTGAAATATGATTTCTATAATAGCATTCATCACAGTTTTTACCATAGTCGTTCTTATCCATGAATTGGGGCATTTTATTGCTGCAAGAAGGGTAGGTGTAAAGGTTTACGAATTCTCTATAGGATTTCCTTTCAGTACGAAAATAATTACACTTTTTAAACATAAAGAAACAGAATTTACATTGCGGCTGCTTCCCCTCGGCGGGTTTGTTAGTTTTTCAAAAGATGGATATGAAGATGCAAAGGAACTATTTGAGGCATCGTATCTTAATCGGGCTTTCATTATGTCAGCAGGCTCTGTATTTAACATTTTCTTTGCCTTTTTAGTTTTTGCCGCAGTATTTGTTTTGGGAAAACATCTTTCTCTTTTGGATTCAATATTGTTAAGCATGGAAACTATGTGGCTGATATTTTCAGGAACAGTTGGCTTTATCTTTAATGTTTTTTCAGGCAGCGGCTCTATGGAAGGATTGTCAGGCCCAGTGGGCATAGCATCCATAGCGGGTCAGGCCGCAAGCAAGGGCATTTTGAATCTCGTATATTTTACAGGTGTGCTCAGTATGAGCCTTGGGATAATGAACCTTATCCCATTTCCTGCCCTTGATGGCGGGCAGTTGTTTATGCTTCTCATTGAAGCTGTTAGAAGGAAGCCTTTAGATTTGAAATTTTATCAGATAGTGAATATTTTTGGAATAACCCTATTTGTTATCCTTACAATAGTTGTAACTTATAGAGATATTGCAAGGCTTATAGCCTGAGTTAATAGGATGATATGTCAGATGGTTTACAAAAAAGCTGAAATTAAAAATATAGTGCTGAATTATGTAAAGGAGCTTCAAAGCAGGATTCCTGTAGAGAAGATTATCCTATTCGGCTCTTATGCCTATGGGAAACCTACAAAGTCCAGCGATATAGATATTGCTGTTGTTTCTGAGAAGTTTAAAAAGATGGATGATATAAAGAGGATTATGTTTCTGTCTGATTATTCAAGGCGGATAAAATGTTTTGTTGATATTGATCCCATTGGTTTTACGGAAAAAGAATTGGAAAAGGCTGATTATTTTGAGATTGGCGGCGAGATAGTAGAAAAAGGCGTTGTTGTTTATAAGGCTGCGTAGTAACAGATTTCTAATTTGTTGCTAATTGATAGGTAAAGATGGCTGTATTAGAGTTCACGCTCAAAAATATCCCAGATGCAAGGCGCCGAGGAGCGAGTAGCGGAGCATACTTTTATAGGTATGTGAGCAGCGCAGCGACGATGGCAACACAGCAGATGGGTGTTTTTCAGCGTGAAATAAAAGGGGATTTGATATGCCGCGAATAGGCGTCTTCGTCTGTCAGTGCGGGACAAACATAGCATCCACTGTTGACACAAAAAAGGTCGCAGATGAGATGGCAAAGATACCGGGCGTAGTCTACACCGGTGACTACAAATTCATGTGTTCCGCGCCGGGTCAGGATAATCTGAAAGAGATTGTAAAGGAGCATAAACTTGACGGTGTTATTGTGTCTGCTTGCTCTCCGCATATGCACGAAAAGA
>MHEL01000096.1:2732-2976 GCA_001803815.1 Nitrospirae bacterium RBG_19FT_COMBO_42_15
TGACCCGACAAAGGCGGCAGGCACAGCCAAAAGCATTGACTTAACAAGAATGACCATTGAGAGGCTTAAGAAAAATAAATCCCTCTCAAAAATCAAGATACCCATAAAAAAGAAGGCCCTTGTCATTGGTGGCGGCATTGCTGGGATTCAGGCTGCGCTTGATATTGCAGAAGGCGGAAGAGAGGTAATCCTTGTTGAAAGAGAGCCGTCTATCGGCGGCAATATGGCAAAACTGTCCGAGACA
>MHEL01000096.1:3022-4543 GCA_001803815.1 Nitrospirae bacterium RBG_19FT_COMBO_42_15
ACTATTAATACATGGAGCGAGGTTGAAAAGGTTGACGGATACATCGGCAATTTTACTGTCCGAATAAGAAAAAAGGCAAGGTATGTAAATGAGGATTTGTGCAATGGCTGTGGTCTTTGCATAGAGAAATGTCCGTTCAAGGCAAAGAGTGAATTTGAGATGGGCATGGCACAGAGAAAGGTGATTTATACGCCTTTTCCGCAGGCTGTGCCGAATATCCCTGTTATTGATGCGGCTAATTGCCCGAAGATTCAAAAGGACAAATGCGGCGCCTGTGCGAGTGTGTCCGATCCCAGGTGTATAGACTTTAAACAACAGGATACGGTTATTACAGAAGATATCGGCGCAATCATTGTTGCAACAGGCTATCAACTCATGCCCAATGAGAGGTTCGGCGAATACGGCTATGGAAAAATCAAGGATGTTATAAGCGGGCTCCAGTTTGAGAGATTAGCATCTGCATCCGGTCCAACAGGCGGAGAAATCAGAAGACCGTCAGATGGCAAGACGCCAAAGAATGTTGTGTTTATCCAGTGCGTTGGTTCAAGGGATGAGAAAAAGGGCGTTTCATACTGTTCAAAGATATGCTGCATGTATACTGCAAAACATACCATGCTATATAAGCACAAGGTGCATGATGGGCAATCGTATGTGTTTTACATGGACATAAGGGCAGGTGGAAAACGGTATGAAGAGTTTGTCCGAAGGGCGATTGAGCATGACGGCGCCATGTATTTAAGAGGCCGTGTTTCAAGGGTTTACGAGAGAGACGGAAAGGTGATTGTTCAGGGCGCTGATACGCTTTCTGGAAATCAGGTTGAGATAGAGGCGGACATGGTTGTTCTGGCAACAGCAATAGTATCAAGGGAAGGCGCGGATACTATGGCGCAGAAACTCGGTATTGGCTACGACAAATATAAATTTTATAACGAGTATCATCCGAAACTAAAGCCAGTAGAGACTGTTACAGCAGGGATTTTCCTTGCTGGCACATGCGTTGGGCCAATGGATATTCCCGAGTCAGTTTCAATGGGAAGCGCTGCTGCAAGCAAGGTTCTGGCGCTCTTTTCCAATGACCAGATGGCAAGGGAGCCGATAACTGCAAATGTCAACCGGACAACCTGCAACGGATGTTGGGACTGCCTTGTTGCATGCCCGTATTCTGCAATTGAGGAAGATGCTGTTAAAAACAGGCAGGGCATTGTTTTGAAGATGCTGGCAAAGGTGAACGAGGGGGTGTGTCAGGGGTGCGGGGTTTGTGTTGCAGCGTGTAGGAGCAAATCAATTGATTTGCGCGGTTACACAGACGAACAGGTTTATGCGGCATTGGCGGCGTTTTAATGCAAACGCAATCTTTGGCCAAATACTGTGTCAAAGATGGCTGTCCAAATACTCACATACATAAAAGAGTATGCTCCGTTTTGTCCAGCCACCTTTTCCTTGTCTTTGGCTCAAACCTTGCATTTGCAAAGGTTGTTGCCAACAAAGCATCTGTGGCATTCTTGAGCGTGAAGCGTGAAG
>MHEL01000096.1:4594-6753 GCA_001803815.1 Nitrospirae bacterium RBG_19FT_COMBO_42_15
TAAAAAAGCAAGGATTGCTTCGCTTTGCTCGCCATGACAAATAAATAAGGATAGAACTAATGTCATCTCACACACAACACGAACAAACAGGCGGTTTTGAACCGAAAATCGTTGCCTTTGTCTGCAACTGGTGCACCTATGCGGGTGCGGATTTAGCAGGCACGAGCAGGATGGAGTATAAGCCAAATGTGCGCATTATCAAACTCCCTTGCACAGGACGCATTGACCCGCTCTTTATTATCAAGGCATTTGAAAAGGGTGCTGACGGAGTCCTTGTTTCCGGCTGTCATCCGGGAGACTGCCATTATACAACAGGAAATTATCATGCAAGAAGAAGATGGATTGCGTTTAAAAACCTTATGGATTTTGTGGGTATAGACAGTCAGAGGCTCCACTTCTCATGGGTTTCTGCATCAGAGGCAATTAAATGGGTGGATTTGGTAAACAATATTACGGATGAAGTTAAAAAACTGGGACCGTTTGTGGAGTATAAAAGTTTAGGCGATAGGCAATAGGTGATAGGTATTAGTGAGATAAAAGTGATAAAAAGTTATGGTCAGATTTTCTATCATGTATTTATTGTTGTTGGTATAGTCTTGTAAATGTGGTGTGGATTTATGTGGTAAAACCCAATGGGTTGTTGATTCTTATAGTGCCCTTTCTTGTATTTATAGCTGTGGGGTTTTTTAATAAGTCCCTTGTTCTGAGTTTAATTGATATGGTGGTAATACTGGCTATTTCAGGATTTGGCATGAGATTGTTATCTAATTCTATTTGGTGGTTAGTTTTAGTGAGTCCCATTGCAATTCCATTTGGTTTGGTAGGCATCTTTGCGGGTTGGATGTTGCAAGGGGTTTTAAGAACGACAGATACCGCAAAAGTATCTTGAGGTTTTATGGAAAACCAATTACGACAAAAAGCAAAAGAACTCCTTGAAAAAGGAGATGTGAAGGTTGTTATCGGATACGGGTGGAATAAAAGAAAGACCCATACAACACCTGTTTTCATAACAAAGCCGGAGGATGTTGATAAACTTGTTTTTAATCCCCTTTGCGTCAACAACCTTTCACTTTATCTTACAAGAAAATTTGCTGATATAAAGGCTTTGGGCAAGCCTGCAATAGTTGCAAAGGGGTGCGATATAAAGACTATTGCTGTGCTTATTTCAGAGAGCCAGTTAAAGCGGGAGGATGTGGTAATCCTCGGCATGAGTTGTAACGGAGTTGTGTATAGGCAGGAGTTGTGGAAATCGGGGACAGATTTCAAATCTGTCCCCGCAGACATTATGCCGACTAAGTGCCATAACTGCGATGTAAGGAATCCGCATATTGCAGATATTATTATTGGCGAGGAGGTCAATTTTACACCGCCGGATACGCCAGCAGGTATGGTGTTTGACAAGATTAGAGATTTGGATAAAAAGTCAGGTGAAGAAAGATGGGGTTTTTGGATAGAGCATTTTAACCGATGCATAAAGTGTTATGCGTGCAGGCAGATTTGTCCTCTGTGCTACTGTGAGAGGTGTATTGCTGAGAAGAATATGCCGCAATGGATTGAGACATCTGCTCATCCACGCGGAAATCTTGCATGGAATTTAAAGCGGGCTATGGACCTGGCAGGCAGGTGCACATTTTGCGGAGAGTGCGAAAGGGCATGTCCTGTAAATATTCCGTTAAATCTTGTGAACCAGAAACTTGCACTTGTTGTAAAAGATGCCTTTGGACATAGAGCAGGATATGATGAAAAGGTTCATCCGCCGATGATTATATTTAATATGGAGGATACTGAAGATTTTATAAAGTAGCTCACGCTGAAAAACGCCCATCTGCTTTGTCAGGACTGCGGGCTTAAATCCTCACATACCTAAAAAGTATGCTGCGGTTTAATCCCTTGTCCTTCCTCGCATCTGGGGCATTTTTGAGCGTGAACTGGATTAAACATTCGAAAAGTTTACATCTGGAGCTTTTGACTGCGCTGTCAGAATAAAGGTGATTTAAAAATGGCGAATAAACTTTTAAAAAAAGAAAATATTGGCAAACTCATTAACGCCCTAACAGGCGAAGGCAGTATCTTTGTTGCGCCTAATCTTGCTGCGCGGCAGGTGGTTTATGCACCTGTTTCAAAGCTTGAGGAAATAGTCTTTGACTATATTATTCCTA
>MHEL01000097.1 GCA_001803815.1 Nitrospirae bacterium RBG_19FT_COMBO_42_15
GCCAGCTTCAAAATCTTTCATGGCATGAAAAGATACTTACAACATATTTTCAGTCTGTTACAACACGGACTGCCGGCTTTAACACAATTAACATGGAGGCGCTGTCAAACGGCACACTCTTTATCATGGCAATCCTGATGTTTATCGGCGCATCTCCCGGCAGCACAGGCGGCGGCATTAAGACTACAACCATAGCAATCCTCTTCTCCGCTGCAAGGGCATGGCTTTCAGGAAAGGATGTTCCTGAGCTTTTTGAGCGGACCATACCGCAGGATGCGGTTCAAAAGTCCTTTGCCCTGTTATTTATAGCGCAGGCTGCAGTTGCTGTTGTTGCCTTTCTCCTGTTTATTACAGAGAAGGCGCCGTTTATAAATATATTATTTGAGGTAGTATCTGCCTTTGGCACAGTCGGCTTAAGCACAGGGCTTACCCCGCATCTGTCTGATGCAGGAAAGCTGCTTATTTCACTTATGATGTACATGGGGAGGATAGGTCCTCTGACATTGGCGCTTTTAGTCGGGCAAAAGGTGGTTAAGAGGTATTATTATTATCCAGAGGAAAAGGTAATGATAGGATAGACATGGAGGTTGCTATATGAAACAGTATGCGGTTCTTGGCCTTGGCAGGTTCGGATTAAAGGTTGCAAAGACCCTTTCAGAAAAGGGGTGCGAGGTATTGGCAGTTGACACAGAGAAGGAAAAAATAGATGCGGTAAGGGACTTTGTCTCCCATGCCATCCAGATAACATCAAATTCAGAAGAGGTTTATAAGGCAATAGGACTGGATAAGGTGGATGTGGCGATTGTTGGGGTGGGCGCGTCAAATGTGGAGGCGAGCATACTTGTTACTGCGTTGCTGAGAAAGGTCGGGGTAAAGGAGATTGTGGCAAGGGCAGTAAGCGAGCTTCATGGAGAGATACTCAGGCTTGTTGGCGCAACAAAGGTTGTTTATCCAGAGGATGAGATGGGCTACCGTTTGGCAGCAAGCCTTGTGCTGCCGCGGCTGATTGACCATATTGAATTAAAAGAGGGTTACGGTCTTGCGCAGGTAAAATGCCCCAAGGGTATGGTCAGGAAGAAGCTGAAGGATATAAATCTTCGCTCAAAATATAATGTAAATGTTCTTGTAGTAAAAAAGGCTGACAGCACTGTAGATATACCAGGCCCTGATTTTATATTCAGCGAAGGCGATCAGGTTATCTTAGTAGGAAAGGATGAGGATCTGGAAAAGCTCAGCGAAGAGGAATAGATGACGGATATTTTTTCTGTATTGAACATCAGCTTCAATCTTTTCTCTGGCAGACTGGCGATAATTTCTGCTATTATAATTGCTGTTGGATTCTTAATGTTTCTCCTGCTCTTTATAAATTGCATCACAGCAAGGAGAGGCAGGGATCAGGGCATTGGCCTAATCCAGAAGGCCTTTATCTTTCTTATCTCACTGGTCTTTATCACAACAGGCTCTGCAATGCTTATGGCAGCAATGTACCTTCAGGCATACAGGGCATTCACGCATAAAGAGCTTGTGGGGATTATAGAGGCAAGGAAGACAAAGGGGTTGGATTACGATATATTCCTTAAGTTTGTACCTGTAGAAAAAGGCTTAAAGGCCGAAGACAAGATATACAAGATAAAAGGCGACCAGTGGGCAATCGGCGGGGATATATTAAAATTTGAGGATTGGGTGAATTTTATCGGAGTACACACAGGGTTTAAGACAACAAGGATACACGGCAGATATTTAAAGGCAGAAGATGAAAATATAAAACAGCACACTGCTTATGACATAAACGGCGGGACAGATGAAATATGGCTTTATTTATATGAAAACAGCAGCAGATTTCCTTTTGTAAAGGCAGTGTATGGAAACAGCGTTTATGCATTTCCGTCAGGTGATGATTTTTATGAGGTATATGTTACTACCTCAGGATATTCAATAGAAAAGATAAAGGATACAAAAAGGAGATAATAAAATGGCTGTTGATGAAAACCAGCTGTGTGTTATTTGTGCATGGCGCGGGACCTGCAGTAAAAAATTCAGCGGAGGGGGCGGATATCTTCACTGCGCAGACTTTGTAAGGGATATAGCCTTAAAGCCGCCGCAGGAGATTAAAAAGGTAAATATTTTGCTTACTGGAAAACCCGGCTCCGGGAAGACCACACTTGTAATAAAACTTGTTACGGAAATGATATCACAGCTGCGAGTAAGGCCAGGCGGTTTTTATACACATGAGACAAAAGAGGGCTTCTTCAGGAGCGGGTTTAAGATATTCTCCTTTGACGGAAAAGAGGCTGTGCTTGCAGATACAAAATTAGAGAGTCCGTACAAGTCTGGTAAATACGGAGTTGACATAAAGGCCTTGGAAGATATTGGCGTTGCGTCAATTGAGTCCGCAGTGTCAGATAAGGACAAAGATGTAATTGTAATTGATGAAATAGGCAGCATGGAAACCCTTTCCGATAGATTTAAGGAGGCTGTTTTAAAAGCGCTGGATTCGCCTAAGATTGTTGTCGCAACAATACAGCACGAGGGGAATGGCTATATATTTCAGATTAAAAACAGGGAAGATGTTAAGATTATAGAGGTAACAGAGGCAAACAGAGAAATGCTTGTGGAGAAGATTATCCCCATGATGAGCTGATTAAATCTTGAACCTGTTAATCAGCTCCATCATGTTTTTGCCCTGCTGGGCAAGGCTGTCTGCTGATTTTGACAACTGACCGACTGCATTAAGATTCTGGCTGGATATTTCCCTGACATTCTTCATGGCTGATACCACCATTTCCACGCCCTTCTGCTGTTCAACTGTAGCATTAGCTACCTGCTGTGTGGCGCTGTTCATATCAGCCATTGTCCTGACAACCTCGCTGCTTGTAGCTGCCTGTTCTTTTGTAGACCTTGTCACCTGAACAGTAATATTCATCATATTTTCTGCGGCAGAGCGGATCTGGCTGCTTGCTGCTGCCTGTTCGCTTGCGGCGCTCTTTATCTTGGCAGTAATATTATTTAAATTGCCCATTGTATTTACAATCTCTATAGAGAGCCCCTTTTGCTGCTGGCTGGCTGTGCTTATTTTAGACAGAAGGAATGCTGCTTTATTGATTCCATCCATAATATTGGAGATAGCATTACCGGCAATATTAGAAAGCCTGTTGCTCTCTTCTGTCTCCTTCAATGTATTCATTGCAAGGCCGACTGCCTCTGTAGTTTCTTTCCGAATTCCTTCTATGACAGCGCCGATCTCCTTTGTGGCAAGCATTGATCGGTTTGCCAGCTCCCGTATCTCATCAGCAACTACAGCAAATCCTTTTCCGTGCTCGCCTGCCTGTGCAGCAATGATCGCTGCATTTAATGCAAGCAGATTAGTCTGTTCGGTAATCTCATCAATAACCTTGAGTATTTTGCCGATTTCAGCAGAGCGGTTTCCAAGCTTGCTGATTGCGCCTGTTGTTGACCGCATTACTTCTGTTATTTTATTCATTGCCTCTGCAGTCAGCTTAACTGCACTGTTGCCAGCCTCGCCATCCCTTGTATTCTTTTCTGCAATAAGACTCGCTTCTTCTATGTTTTTTACAACAGCCTCAATGGATTTTACAATAGAGTCGACTGCCATAGTTGCCTTTTCCATATCCTGTGCCTGTCTGTAGGATATCTGAACTACCTCCTCAATGGATTTCCTCATTTCATCTATAGCAGAGACTGTCTGCTCTACTGCAGCAGACTGGTTCTGGGTATTATCTGCAACATTCTTAATAGATGAGCCTAATTCAGAGACAGAGGAGGTTGCTTCATCCACCATCTGCGCCAGGCCATTAGTATTCACACCCACAGTTCGGATGGATGCTGCTGACTGTGTCATGGCAGCAAGCGTATTTTCAGAGGAGCTAAAAAGGCCTTCAGAGCCTTTATTCATTTGGTGGGATATGGAGACCATCTCATTTGTTGCAGTAAAAATCTGCTCAGATGATTTAAAAAAGCTCCCGATAAGGCTGCGAAGATTTTCTGTCATAGTGTGCATGGCTTTAGCGAGGGTCCCGAATTCATCGTCTGTATCAGCCTCAAAGCCGCCCCTTAAGTCGCCGTCGGCGATCTTTTTGAATTCAGAGATAACGCTTTTAACAGGCCTTGAAATGTAGGCGCTGACAAGCAGCCATGACAGCAGAAGCCCGCACAGCACCATGAAGATAGTGATTATGGCAATCTTCCAGCCAATCTCGTTGAGGACGCTCAGGGCTGCTGCCATATCCTCTGTGGAAATAAGCCTCCAGCCGGCTCCTTTCCATTCAAGATAGCCTTCTGAGCCATAGTAGCCGCTTATTGCCTGCTTGTCCTTAAGGTTCTTCTCAACAATAGCGCCGTTCGGCTCTTTGAGCGATATCTTTGCTGATTCAAGCCCCTTTTGAAGGAGATTAAGCTTAAATATGTCCTCCTTTAATTCAGGGTCAGAGGCGGCAATAAGGATGCCTTCTTTATTTATAAGGAGGTAGGATGCAGAATTCTGTATATTATCTGTATTCCCCTCCCTTCCTCTGATAATCTTTATCAGTTCAGCCCATTTGAAGTCAGCAGCGAGGAAACCTGTATTTCTCTCCGCCTTTACAGGCGCTATAATGGAATATATAGATTCTTCTGCAATTGCATCTCTGGCAGGCTCTACAAAATGCGCTTCAAGATTGGATAAGGAATTGCAAGGAAGTCTTTCGTATTTTTTGCTTATAACGCTGACTACGTTTGACGCCTTTATGACGCACTCTTTATCCAGCAAAAATAGGTTAAGGAGATCCTTGTTCTCCCTGACAACTGAATTCAAAAAGTCATTAGCCTCGTCATAAATCTCATAATTAAGGGCAGATGTCAGCGTAATCATCCTCCCCCAGAGCTTGACTACTGCCCTCTGATTATGGACGGCTCGGTCTATCTTGTCCATCGTTTCAAATGAGTTCGTCGTTAGCCTTTTTTTCGCCTTTTCAATAACATCATTCTTTAATGTCAGGTATCCTGAGATTGCAATAGCAGAGGCGGACAATAATACAAGGAGAGATATGGCAATTATTAATTTTGTCTTTATGGATAGTTTCTTTATAATTTTGAAAGATAACATTACTGCCTCAAAAAAACATTGATATTTCTTATTGGATAGGAAATTAGAATAAGGTTAGAAATCTCGCGGATAACTTTTTTAATTTCTTTAAGCCTGCCTCTGCCTTTGCGCCGTCCTTTGCCTTTCCTGATGATATTACATCTTTAACTGCGGCATGAAAGTCATCATGGTCTTTTTGAGACATCCCCTTTTTCTCCAACAGCTTTATTGCCTGTTCAAAAAAGGCATCCACCTCATCCATTTCGCTTAAAACCCGTGTGAAATCGTTTTTTTCAAGGGCCTCCATAGCCTCATTAATATATTTGTCTATAATCTTTATTATAGGCGGTGTCTTATATTCATAGACGTCCATGATTTCAAAAAAGAGCTTCTGAAGGGCTATGTAATTCTTTTCGCTCCTTTCAAGATTCTTTTCAGCTAAAGATTTCTTCAGGTTGTTCAGAATAAATTCAAAGTCATTAACTATAGTCCCTTTGACATTTTTCTTTAGCTCAGTTACCATTTTCCCGAATGATTCTGAAATCTCCTCCAATGTTGCCTTTGCCTCATTCCATTTGCCTGACTTAAACTTTCCTTCAAGCTCGCTGAATTCCCCAAACATGCCTTCTAACTTTTTTGGCGGCGCTGGTTTTGCGAAGGCATTGTCCGCGAAAAAGGTAAAGATAACCAATACTAAAATAAAATTTCCTAAAAATTTCAACATGTTATGCCCTCCTTTTGCCTCTTAATCTTAATAAAAAAAGGGTAGGCTTATAATATAAGCCTACCCCCCAATGTATACGCAAATATATTTTCAACTATAGCATAGTTTCTTATTTTGTCAAGAAAGGCAGCAAAATACTGCATAATGCAGGATAAAAATCTATTGACAAAATAAAGGGTTGTGGTTATTATATTTAAAAAATGTGCCGAAGTGGTGGAATTGGTAGACACGCACGTTTGAGGGGCGTGTGGGGAAACCCATGTGGGTTCGAGTCCCACCTTCGGCACCAATTAAAAATCATTCCAAGCTATCCTGCCTGACAAAAAGGTATTTAAAAGTGGAAAAATTAATTGAAAAAGCAAATATCCTGATTGAGGCTTTGCCGTATATTAAAAAATTCTCTGGCAAGACCATTGTCATAAAATACGGCGGAAGCGCTATGACAGACGAGGGCTTAAAGGAGAAGTTTGCCCTTGATGTAATCCTCATGAAATATATCGGCATCAACCCTGTAATCGTCCATGGAGGCGGGCCGCAGATAGGAAAAACCATGGAGAGGCTCGGCAAAAAGCCTGTTTTTGTACATGGTCAACGGGTTACAGACAAAGAGACAATGGATATTGTGGAGATGGTATTGGAAGGAAAGATAAATAAAGAGATTGTCTCCTTCATTAATAAGCATGGCGGAAGGGCTGTTGGCCTGACAGGTAAAGATGGCGGGATGATTACAGCAAGGAAAATTAGGCTAAAGGGTGCTGATCTTGGCCTTGTTGGCGAGGTCAAATCAGTTGACCCTCATATTATCCTCTCAGTAATGGGACAGGGCTTTATACCTGTTATTGCGCCAATGGGTATAGGCAATGACAATCTGACCTATAATATAAATGCAGACTCAGCAGCAGGCGCTATTGCAGGCGCATTAAAGGCAGAGAAACTGCTTTTGCTTACAGATGTAAAAGGGATACTGAATGACAAGGGAAGGCTTATACCGACCCTCTCAAAAAAAGAGGTAGAGTCTCTGATAAAGAAAAAGGTTATTAAAGGCGGCATGCTGCCTAAAGTCGCCTCATGCTTTACTGCATTAAAGGGCAGCGTAAAAAAGACACACATTATTGACGGCAGGGTTCCCCATGCGCTTCTGCTGGAGATATTCACAGATAAAGGGGTAGGGACAGAGATTGTGGGAAGGTGATTTGTATTCTACTTAATTGAAATATCCAATCCCTTCCATTCATTAAGCAGAACAATTTCAATATCCTTTACCTTCTTTAATTGTTCATCATTTGTAATAAAGATATTTGCTCCTTCTATAATAGCGCTTGCTATTTGAATAGCATCAGGTGTTTTAATGGAGTGTTTTGCGCGTAAGGTTGATGCAAGGTCAGAAATTAGAAGATCTGCTGATAGAAATTTCAGATTTGGAAATGTAAGGAGCAAGTCCCTGTAATCAGACACAGCCTTTAGATTTCCATCTCTTTTTGGTTTTACAAGAATTTCAAGGAGCGTTATATAGGATGTTACAGCGGTGCACCTTCCCTTTTCAACAGCGTCAAACAGCCTTTCAGTAATACTGGAAAATTTAGGGTGGTCTTCAAGATGATATATAAAGACCATTGTATCAATGCCAATAATATGCCTTTTAGGAATCTCTTTTACCAAGATTCCCTCTCTTTTTTTACATATTTAGCTGCATCAATCCCTTTCCATACATCTTTATGCAGTCCTTTAAGTTTTTGAGAGTAACTCTTGGGCTTCTGCTTAAGAATAATTTTATTATCAATTGCCTCAATAATAAGCTCGTCTCCTTCTGTAACTCCAACAGCACGACGTATCTCCTTTGGTATAACTACCTGACACTTTTTGCCTAATTTCGTACTTACAGGCATATTTTCCTCCTTCTAATAATTTATATGAATTATATCAGAAAAGTATGAAATTTGCAATAGTAGTATGACTCATGGTAGGTATAATTTGGCCGCTTAATCCTTAACCCTTTTTATAAACAGACTCCTCCATATATTATAAACAAATATAAAAAGCGCAGAGGCAGCGAGGATGCCAAAGGGATGTCTGAGGTTGCTTAAAAAGGCAGAGCCAAAAAAGATACTGAGCAGCCATGAGAAGACAAATCCAGCAATGCCGATATTAGCAAGTTTTAGATTTAGCCTCATCAGAAAAGGGCTGTAGACCTTATTGTCCGCAAACCTCGGCAGGATATGATAACCCACTCCAAAGACCATCATTGCTATCCAGCCGAGAAAATAGGTATGATAGATAACAGGACGAAATCTAATATATCCGTCAGGAATCAGAGAGATGAATACTGTTAATGTTGTACCGAAGATAAGATAAGGCGTGCTTACCCTTGTAAACTTTACAGCTATTTTATCGCTCTCAAT
>MHEL01000098.1:0-8172 GCA_001803815.1 Nitrospirae bacterium RBG_19FT_COMBO_42_15
AACCTATAGGCAAGTCGCCTGTCAAACTTAAAAATGTATCAGGCGGTTCTCATATATTGAAGATATCCAAAAAGTATTATGATGATTTTGAAAAAGAGACGGCCTTTAACAAAGGAGAGGAAAAGGGGCTGAATATAACATTAAAAAAGAGGTTAGTCCTTATCGGCCCTATAATAGAGGCAGGACAGACAGAGGGAAAGGCTGTTGCAAGGAATCTTTTAATAGACAGCTTCAAGGCTATGCAGGCCTATCAATTAATTACACTGCCTGATGAAAAGGAGGCAGAGGTTTTAAAACAGTCTGATGTCAATATTAAAACAGTGTTAAGCCATCTTTTAACGCAGGGTGGAAAGGATATTAAGTTAAAGGAGTTCTCAGAAAGACTAAACTCTGAACTCTTTATCATTGCCTGTCTGATAAAGGACAAGGCAGGTCCAAAACTCATCTTTACGCTCTTTAACAGTGAAATGGAGAGGCCTGATATATTTATTATTGACCTTATTCAGGAGGATGTAAAACAGCCGCTTCTAAAAATCAGAAAGGCGCTGGAGTTTCAGCCATCCCTGTCAAAGCCTGCAGAGGTGAGAGGTGAAAAGGGAGTAATTCTGTTTAATCACTTTATCAGCAGCGTCAAGGAGATGACAAAGGATAATAATAAGGAAAACGCTGGCATTGGCTATTTGAATCTTGGAAACTATCATGCAAATATGAAAAACTGGAAAGAAGCGATTGCTGCTTTTAATCAGGTTGCATCTGCAAACAAGGCAGGCCTTGGAAAGGGCACAGCATTATTCAGAATAGGAGAGGTCTATGAAAACCTCAATTACTGGAACGAGGCAGCTGAGTATTATTACAGGGCAATGAAACAGTTTCCGCAGAACACTATTGATAGCAACGATGGTGAGGCTGTCTCCTCTGCTTCACTAAAGCGGCTAAAAAGGCTGCACTCATTGGGGTTGATTAGGGAGAGGTATTGGTAGCTACCCCACCACCTCATATACCATAACCTCTTTCTCTTTTCCTTTTACCTTCCATTTGCCGACTGGTTTGATTTCAAAAAAGTCTTTGGTAAGTTTGTATGTCTGCTCGCCGATTAATATCTGTCCGGCCTTTGCCATGGTCTCAAGCCTTGCTGCTGTGTTTACTGCATCGCCGAGAACAGTGTATTCCATTCTCTGCAATGAGCCGATGTTTCCTGCAACCACATCCCCTGTATTTATGCCGATTCTTACATTAAATTTTACACTGTCTTCCTTTCTTGCCATAAGGTTTTTAAGTTCGTCTCTCATCTCAACCGCTGCCCTTACAGCCCGAACAGCATCGTCCTTATGTGAAAAGGGCGCGCCGAATATGGCCATGATTGCATCGCCTATGTATTTATCAAGTGTGCCGCCGTGCTTGAATATAATATCTGTCATAAGGCTGAAATAATCGTTAAGTAGGTTTGCAATCTCAGTAGGGGATAATCTTTCGGACATGCTTGTAAAGCCCTGGATATCAGAAAAGAGTATTGTTACCTCCTTTTCCTGAACATCAAGGGAGGTGTTTATGCCATCCTGTATCTCCTTCATTATTAAATCAACTATATCAGGCGAGTGGTATTGAGAAAGCCTCTTTCTGAATTCAGCCTCTTTTAAAATCTTTTCCTTAAGCCTTGCCTGCTGAATGCCTATTGCTGCCTGATTTGCAATTGCTGTAAGGAGTTCCAGATCTTCATTTGAAAACCTGTTTGTTGATATAAGGCTGTCAACATAAATGATGCCTAATACATCATCCATATTCCATAATGGCACACACATGGCAGAGCGGATGCCGTACAGGATGATGCTCTCGCCTCCTTTGAACCTTGGGTCTATCTTTGCGTCAGATGTTAGGATTGACACCTTTTCTTTAATAACCTGTTTTGCAATGGTCTTGCTTATAGTGATATTCCCGCCCTCCTCAGGCTTGAGCCCGCTGTGCCTTACTACCTGAGGGATGAGCTCCCCTTTTTCTTTATCAAGGAGGAGCAGAAACGCCCTCTCTGCCTTTATCACCTGTAGGACAAGGTCTACAATAAGATTAAGGAGGTGGTTCAGCTCTATTGTGGATAAGAGCGCCCTGCCAATTTCATAAAGTATAAAGAAAAAGTTCCTGGCATCGCCTGATGCCTCTTTCTTGTCAAGCTGAAGCTCATGCGGGTCTAATATAAAGGTCGGCGGTTTTTTTGCATCTGGGCTTGCAGGGAGGGGCATCAGGCCGTGAAGTGACTTAGCAATATAGCTGTCAGTAACAGGTTTAATGATTGTGCCTTCCGGCGGGACAAAGGGCTGGGAATCATCAAGCACAAGGATGTCTGCAACCTCTTCCTCAAAGCAGAAGGTGGTCTTGCCTATTGCAATTTCATCTTTATTATTCAGCTTCTTTTCTTTAGTTTTTGTTCCATTAACAAAGGTTCCGTTGTAGCTGTCTAAGTCTATTACAAAGAATTCTTTGCCTCTTCTTACAACCTCGGCATGGCTGCGTGATACGAGCCTGTCCTCAAGCACTATGTCATTTGAGGGGAGTCTCCCAATCTTCTGGGATGCTAAGGTGATAAAATGGATATCGCCTGTCTTTGGGCCTTTGATTACTGCCAATCGCGCCATAGGTTATCTATGCTTATGCCAGCATTACCCTTCGCTCTCTTGCAATATGCTGGAGGACTATTATTGCGTTATGGAGTCTGTGCAGCTTCATATTTCTGCTTCTGATTAACAGTGTGTCATGCAGAGGAAATTTCTCTGACCTTATCTCTGTCTGAATCTTTCTTAGATAGTGGTACAGATTCTTATAATCTTCAGGCAGCAGTTTTTTCAGCATGAGTGGATTTACTGACAGGTATCCCTCTGCAATATCCCTTGCAGTTGCCGCCAAACTCTTTCCTCTGAACTCTGCGCCTTCCATTTAGCAAACCTTAAAAGGCCTTACTATTGCCTCTAATTCTTTTTCTATCTTCATAATCTTGTCCATCTGAGAGGCAAACTCATTTTTGGATTTACTGTCCGCAATTTTTTCTGATAGGTTCTGGGTCTCTTTTGATAATAAGATGAGTTTTTCCTCCATATTCAGGACCGATTCCCTGAAATTGCTTGAAATACTATTTAAATTGTCTGCAATCTGATGAAAGATTATATTGTGTTCTTTTCTAATAAACAGCTTTATCAGCAAATCGCCTTTTGCCATTTCTTTAGTTACACGGTTGATAGCAAATAGCGGGCCTGCGAATCTGTGTGAATAGAAAATGCTTGCTACGCCGATGAATATTATTAGTATGCCAAACACTATTGGAATCATCAAAGGGAAGCTGACAGACTTGGAAAGCCTTTGAAATAGCAATAGGATGAAGGAATATCCGATCAGGATTGTTATTACAAAGGCAGCAAACCTTCCCTGAAACTCTTTGTTAATAAGAAAGGTGTGCCTTCTTTCAAAATAACTTCTTTCACTCATTTTTATCCAGCCTTTCTACTCAAATTTCACTTATTATTAATACACTGGACAGCCTTCCAGTAATTAAAAAAGTTTACCTTCTCTTTTTTGTTAATCTTGAGCCCTGTTTTATTCAGCAGGTCGTATAAGTCAAGATCTGTCCTAAAGCCTATCTTGCAGCATACAGGCGATATCATTTTTTCAAAGCCGGAGATAAATTTATTTTTGCTCATAAAATGGTTGAGAAATACGATCCTGCCCCCTTTTTTGCAAACCCTTTTTATCTCATGAGCTGCCTTAACAGGGTCAGGAACAGTGCTTATAAAATATGCTGCCATTACAGAATCAAAGGTGTTGTCTTCAAATTCCATTCTTGTGGCATCCATTTTATGAATCCGAACATTTACAAGCCTCTTTTCCTTTATCTTTTTTTCTGCCTCTTTTAGCATCTTGGCTGAAAGGTCAACGCCTACAATCTTGCAGTATCGTGGATAGCAGGGAAGCGAAAGGCCTGTGCCTACGCCCACCTCAAGAATATTATCATCCTCCTTAATATCCAGAAGCTCAATCCCGGTCTCCCTCCCTGATTCAAATATCTTACCAAAAATAAGATCATAAACGCCGGAATAATTTGAATAGACCCTTTCTACTGATTCAATATTCATTTTTTCCTCCTTTGTAAAACTTACCCCCGTTTTTTAATAACAATTGCTGAAACTACCTCTTTTACCCCTTTTGTGTTAAGTGCGATATCTACTGCCTTTGCCACTTCCTGAGGTGAATTGACTTTTCCTGATAAGGTTACCTTTCTGTCTAAGGTTGATACATTGATATCCAATACAGATAAGCCCTTATCCTTTGCAAGCTCCGTCTTTATTCTTGCTGTAATCGCCGCATCATCTGCTGCTGACCTTGTGTTTTCAATTATGTTATCGCCCTTTTTTCTTACAACAATTCCGAGCTCCCTTACATCTACCACTGCCTCTCTGCTTTTATCTGAAATAGCATCTATTATCTCCCTTGTATCAGCCTTTATCCCGGAGACAACATCCTTTGCAGTATCCTCAACAAGGCTCTTTGTCTCCCCAACCTTTCTCTTGGCCTCTTCAATCCCCCTTCCCTTTGTGATTACATAGTAAATCCCGAGAACTATTGTAATCATTCCTATAAGCATTAAAATTTTTTTTATCATAATACAAAGAAAATTTGTTAAAAACAGATATTAGTTATAACGGCAATAATTATACCATTAAATAATAAAAGGGCAAATAAAATTATAGTTTTACAACAAAAAAAGGGGAAGGCATTATGCCTTCCCCTTTTAAAGGAATTATCAGTATTAAATAAAAATTATCTCTTAGAGAACTGGAATTTTTTTCTTGCGCCCTTTTGGCCGTATTTCTTTCTCTCTTTTTCTCTTGAATCCCGTGTAATAAGCCCTTCCTTTTTAAGCTTATCCCGAAGCGAAGAATCTATTGCAATAAGCGCCTTTGTAATTCCGTGTCTTATTGCGCCTGCCTGGCCGGATAAACCGCCGCCGAGGACATTGGCAGAGATATTTAATTTGCCGAGATTTTCTGTAAGCTCAAGCGGCTGTCTTACCATCATCTGCAGGGTCTCTCTTCCAAAGTAGTCGCCCAGCTCTTTATTATTTACAATTATTTTACCGCTGCCAGGGGAGACTAAAACCCTTGCAACAGCGTTCTTTCTTTTTCCAGTTGCGTATATTGCTTCTGCCATAAGAATTGCTCCTTTACATCTTTAGGTTTACCGGACTCTGGGCAATATGAGGATGCTCAGAGCCGCAGTATATTTTAAGTTTTTTTATCATTGACTTGCCGAGGATAGACTTTGGCAGCATCCCTCTTACTGCCTTTTTAAGCACATCTTCAGGCTTTTTCTTTAAGAGCTCCTCAAGCTTCTCTGCCTTAAGTCCGCCGGGATAGCGCGAATGATGATAATAAATCTTGTTCTTTAGCTTTTTGCCTGTATACTGAACCTTATCTGCGTTTATAACAATTACATGATCGCCTGTATCTACATGCGGAGTAAATATAGGCTTATGCTTTCCTATCAGCACCTCAGCTATTCCTGATGCAATTCTTCCGAGGGTCTTGCCCTCTGCATCAACAATAAACCATTTCCTTTCCATTTCTTCTTTTTTAGCCATTATTGTTTTCATCTTTGTTTAACTCCTTACTTCCCTGAATAAGACAGCCTGTTATTTTAATTAAAAACCCTTTACTTGTCAAGGTTTTTTTAGCTTGGCGTCCCCAGGGGGATTTGAACCCCCGTCGCCGCCGTGAAAGGGCGGTGTCCTGGGCCGGGCTAGACGATGGGGACAATTGGTGAGCCGCGTTGGAGTCGAACCAACGACACCCGCCTTAAAAGGGCGGTGCTCTACCTGCTGAGCTAGCGGCTCCAAAAATGAAAAAGATATAATAACAGAGATATTAATCTATGTCAAGCATTGAACAGGTTTTTTGAAGGGATTTCTCTTTATGATAGTCTCTGACCTCTTCTGTCCAGTAGAAATCATATCAATATTAATACCTGTTAACTCTGTGAGCTTTTCAAGATATTTTTTTGCCTTTTCAGGCAGCATATTATAATCTGTTATGCCTGATGTATCCTCATTCCATCCTTCCATATTCTCATAAACAGGCTCACACTCTTCAAGGATATTTAATTCAGCAGGCATCTCATCGTAAACCTTGCCTTTATATTTGTATCCTGTGCAGATTTTTATCTCTTTAAAAGCATCTAAGACATCCAGCTTTGTGATTATATTTCCTGTTAAACCGTTTATTCTTACTGCATAGCGTACAACTACTGCATCAAACCAGCCGCATCTCCTTGGCCTTCCTGTTGTGGCGCCATACTCCTTGCCGCGTTCCCGCATTAATTCCCCATCCTTATCCGTTAGCTCTGTTGGGAAAGGCCCGCTGCCAACCCTTGTTGTATATGCCTTTACAATTCCTATTACCTCATTAATCCTTGTCGGCCCTATTCCTGTTCCTGTGCATGCGCCGCCGGCAGTTGAATTTGATGATGTAACATAGGGATATGTCCCATGGTCAACATCAAGCAATGTGCCCTGTGCGCCCTCAAAGAGCATATTCCTGCCCTCTGATGCAGCCTTGTTGATTAATAATGACGTATCAGCAATATAGTCCTTTAATATGGCTGCATAGTTCATATACTTCCCATATATATCCTCAAATCTTAAAGTCTCTGCCTTGTAGAGAACCTTTAACAGGTAATTCGTTTCCTCAAGATTCGCCTTAAGTTTTTCTGAAAAGAGCTCAGGCTGTAAAAGATCTGCTGCCCGGATGCCTATCCTTGCCATTTTATCAACATAAGCAGGCCCTATTCCTCTTCCTGTTGTGCCGATCCTCTTTGCGCCTTTAACCCGTTCACTCTCTTTATCAATCGCCCTGTGATAGGGCATTATTAAATGGGCAGACTTGCTGATAAAAAGATTATTGTCAATCTTAACACCCTTTGCTCTGAGGCCGTCTATTTCTTCAATCAGCGCCTCCGGGTCTACTACCATGCCATTGCCAATAATACAAATCTTGCCATGGTGAAGCACGCCAGAGGGTATCAGATGAAGGATATACTCTTTATCCTCTATTACTACGGTATGTCCTGCATTATGTCCGCCCTGATAGCGGACAACCATATCCGCATCCTCTGTAAGGATGTCAACTATCTTTCCCTTGCCCTCGTCGCCCCACTGTGCGCCGACTACAATTATATTCGCCAATTTTCATTCTCCTTATGCACACAAAAAAATCGGGTGGCATGCCACCCGATTGACGGCATATTCTATTATCTATATTGCCTTTTTGTCAAGAAAAAACCCAATAGGGGGCATTACCCAGAGATTTTTAATCAGGAGCTAAGAAATTTCCTGAAGAAAAATCAGCTCTTATAGAAACTTGACACACTGAATAGTCCACGATATACTTTATATATGAGTAATTAACGATTCTCATATCCATATATTTGACTTGCTTATTATGAATTCGCTTCTGTATCCCATGTCATATTCAACGTCACAAAGTCCTGTTTTAGCAGTTTCTGGATTAAATAATAGAATATGCAGATTTAAGACGCTGTAAGATAAAAGACAAGATAAAGTCATTAATCTTTACAACGGAGCCAATTATGAAGATGACGAGAAAGATTGCTGCGGGGTATTTAATCCTCGCTGCCATTATTATCGGAGGGGGTTATTTTAATGTTATATCCCTCCGTTCAGCAGATGAAGGCTTTCATAGGATATCTGAGAAAAGCTGGCCGAAGATTGAGGCGCTTGAGAAGATGAAATCCTCAATCCTGCGAATCGTTTCATCAACAACTGAATATGGATTCCTGATGTCTGAGAGCAAATTATCAGGCATGGATGCCAAAGAGGAGCTTGAAAAAGAGATAGAGCTTATTCAGTCAGGGGCGTCTGATTTCAATGATGCAGTCGGAAGATTCAGGGGGCTTGCCAATGATTCTGGCCAGAAGCTTGAAATATATGAGTCAATTAAGGCAAAGGGTGATGAACTTATAGAAACTGCTTTTATAATAATAAATTTGAAAAAGAAGGGCGTCTTAGGTGAAAGGATACTTGAGATGAAGGAGGGTTTTGAGGATACAGAAATGGATATCCTCGGCCTTATTAATAAGGCTGCTGAAAACGAGAAGCATGAGCTTGAAGGCGCAGAT
>MHEL01000098.1:8182-8909 GCA_001803815.1 Nitrospirae bacterium RBG_19FT_COMBO_42_15
GCACTTCATAGAACTGCCTTTTTGATTGTGGTGTTTGCAGCAGCGATAGTTATTATTGCGTTTCTTAACGATATATACATCTCAAGGGCAATGGTGAAGCCGATTCTTATGCTCAATGATGCATCACAAAAGGTCAGTCAGGGAGAATTCAATATTAAATTAGCGCCAAGGAGCAATGATGAGATAGGCGAGCTTACACGCAGCTTCAACAAGATGACATCTGACCTGAAGAACAACAGGGATGCGCTTATCATGGCAAAGGAGTCTGCAGAGGCAGCCAATCTGTCAAAATCCCGTTTTCTTGCAAATATGAGCCATGAGATAAGGACGCCACTTAACGGCATTATAGGCATGACAACATTGGCCATTGATACTGAGCTTACGCCTGAGCAGAGGGACTATGTCGCTACAATACAGAAGAGCGCTCATGCGCTTCTGGACATCCTCACTGATATCCTTGATTTTTCCAAGATTGAAGCAGACAAGCTTTCTGTAGAGGCAATAGACTTTAACCTGAGGCTTACAATAGAGGATGTGGTGGATGCCCTGACTGCGCAGGCAAGCGAAAAAAGGCTTGAACTTGCAGGCTATATTCACCCTGATATACCATCGCTTCTTAAAGGCGATTCAGGCCGCATACGGCAGGTTCTCATGAACCTTGGGAGCAATGCAATAAAATTTACAAATAGCGGAGAGGTTGTTGTTAGGGCTGAGCTCGTTAAGGAAA
>MHEL01000099.1:0-2414 GCA_001803815.1 Nitrospirae bacterium RBG_19FT_COMBO_42_15
TGTCTTTGAGCCGGGTATGGGACTGCCCGGACAGGTATGGTCATCAAAGATGCCTAAGTGGCTCATTGATGTAAGCGTTAATGGAAATGAGTATCTGCGCGCTAAGGAAGCCCTTACAGCAGGGCTCAGGGCAGGCATTGGGGTTCCAATAATAGCAGATGATGATGTGCTTGCTGTCTTGGTATTCTATATGAGCGAGCCGAAGGCAGCAGAGGAGAGGCTTGTCAGCCTTGTTAAAGCCGTTGCATCACAGCTTGGCTCTGTTGTAAAGCGCAGGAAGATAGAGGAGGACCTGCGTGAAGGCGAGGAGAGGTTTAAGGCTACCTTTGAGCAGGCTGCTGTAGGTATTGCCCATGTAAGGCCTGACGGGAAATGGCTGATGGTAAATCAAAGGCTTTGCGATATAGTGGGCTATACAAAGGAAGAACTCTATAAACTTACCTTTCAGGACATCACTCATCCTGACGACCTTGAAACAGACCTTGAATATTTGCAGAAAATGCTCGCAGGTAAAATCAATATTTATTCTATGGAAAAGCGGTATTTTCACAAAGACGGTTCAATCGTATGGATTAATCTCACTGTCTCCCTTGTGCATGGGCCTGATAACGCCCCCAAATATTTTATCTCTGTTATTGAAGATATCAGCAGACGTAAGCAGGCGGAGGAAGAAAAGAAGAAAGTGGAGGCACAGCTTCGGCATATGCAGAAAATGGAGGCCGTAGGGCAGCTTGCCGGAGGCATTGCCCATGATTTCAATAATATGCTGACAGCCATAATAGGCAATGCAACCCTCTTGCAAATGAAAATTTCAGAAGATGTTAAATTAAGGCACTATACGGATGAGATAGTTGCCTCATCAGAAAGGGCTGCAAACCTTACAAGGGGCCTTCTTGCATTCAGCAGAAAACAAATGCTGGATGTGAAACCAGTGCCTTTGAACAGCATAATAAAGGGGGTTGAAAAACTCATTTCACGGCTTATCGGAGAGGATATTGAACTTAAGGTATTATCTGCGAAAAAAGATATTATAGTAAGGGCAGACGCAGGACAGATTGAGCAGGTCATTATGAACCTTGCCACAAATGCAAGGGATGCCATGCCGAATGGAGGGGATTTGACCATAATTACAGAGGTTATTAATCTTGACAATGAGTTTGTAAAGGCGCATGGTTATGGGAAACCGGGAGCATATGCGCTCCTTTCTGTTTCTGATACAGGGATGGGCATGGACGAAGATGTAAAGCAAAAGATTTTTGAGCCGTTCTTTACCACAAAGGAACTTGGTAAGGGCACAGGCCTTGGCCTCTCAATTGTATATGGCATAATCAAACAGCATGAGGGATATATAAATGTCTACAGCGAGCCAAACAAGGGTACGACATTCAGGATATATTTGCCGGTAATTGAGATAGGCATAGGCGCTGCCGAATTAACGAAGAAGGCCGTTGAACCAGAGAGGGGCACAGAAACAGTGCTTCTGGCTGAAGACGAGGCCAATGTAAGAAGGTTCGTTAAAACCGTGCTTGAGGAATTTGGTTATACTGTTATTGAGGCTGTGGATGGTGAGGATGCAATCAATAAATTCCAACAAAATAAGGAAAAAATCCATCTCATCATCCTTGATGTTATAATGCCCAGGAAAAGCGGCAGAGAGGCATATGAGAGTATTGTCTCGTCAGCGCCTGATGCCAGATTTTTATTTACAAGCGGCTATAATGAGGATATTATCCATAAAAAAGGGATACTTGAAGAAGGGTTGGATTTCATATCAAAGCCTTTTGTGCCCACTGGATTTCTGCGGAAGGTGAGGGCTGTGCTGGACAGATGATTATGCTGGAATGATAACAAGAAAAGGCTGTGCACCTCTGGCGACAGCCAATGAACTATCGCTGAGAAAAAACATTTAAGGAGTTTGCTGTGACGCGGATAATAAGAAAGATGCTGGTTGTGGACGATGATGATTTTGTAAGGGGATTTTGCACTGAGATGCTTGTGTCCGCCGGTTTTGAAACAGAGACAGCCATTGACGGCCTGGATGCCATTGATAAATTAAAGACCTCTGTATATGACCTTGTGATATCAGATATTGTCATGCCAAGGCTTGACGGCATAGGTCTTTATGCCTGCATAAAAAAAGAATATGCCTATCTGGAAGACAGGTTCCTCTTTATCACCGGGGGCATACGGGGCGATATAGAGCCTGCTGAGATCTTTCCATCCCTGACGGGCAGGATAATAAAAAAGCCTTTTAACCCCCTTGATTTCCTGAAAATAGTGGAGTCTCTGATTTCCGTACCAGTAGCGGAACATTTAGGCAAGGAGGGCATCAACAGGAGAAAAGAACCAAGATATCCATCTATAGTAGATTGCTCCCTGCTTATAAACAACGGTTATATGCTTGAGCTTTTTGC
>MHEL01000099.1:2467-4817 GCA_001803815.1 Nitrospirae bacterium RBG_19FT_COMBO_42_15
AATACAGGCGTGAATATAGATATCTTCAAAATACAAAGGGACGGACATGTGCGGTGGTCTAAAAGTCTTACTGATTCTGCAATGTCCGGACTGGCGCTTAAAGAGCACCTGCCCATATCAGTAATTGTCACAAGGTTATCAGAATAACGTTTTTGTCTTAATCCTTTCATACGAAATTTCTTATTGGTTTTACAGAAATGAAATTGTAAAAATGTTGGGGCATGGCAAAGTATGAGGTAACATAGTAAAATATATTCAAGAGGCAGCCTTGAAGAAAATCAAGTATTACCTTGATACAACGATATTTAACTTTGCATTTGCAGAAGGTGATATTGAAAAGAAAGACATAACCCTAAAGTTTTTTAAAGAACTGCCTTTGATGGCCGAAGGTATATATATTTCAGATGAAGTGGTCAGAGAAATAAGCAGGGCAGGCGAACCAAGGAGAACCCAGTTAGAAGGATTGCTGAGAGATTCAAATCCTCTGTTACTTGAAGTAAACATTGAAGCAGAGACATTGGCAGAGCGTTACATCAAAGAGGGGATTATACCTGTTAAGTATCGGAGCGATGCGCTTCATATTGCAGTGGCTGTGATAAACGGGATAGAAGTTATTGTTAGCTGGAACTTTGAGCATATTGTGAAACTGAAGACAAGAGTTATGGTTAATGGAATAAACAGGCTATTGGGCTATCGTGAGATAGAGATATGTTCGCCAGAGGAGGTGGTTGAATCATGAAAAGGCTTAAAGGATTGAATGAGGTTCATATGATAATGGAGAAGATTTATGATGACGAAAGGGATTTAACACCGGAGCAAAGAATAGAAAGGATTCGGGAAGAAGCCGATAGGTTTTTATCAGAACGCAAGCTGAATTTAAAAAGGGTTAAGTCTAAAGAACTAAAGCATGTTATGGGATAATTAGCCCTAATAATGACAGATAACCATCTGCCCAATCTGTTTCCAATACATAAGGATAATAATAAAACCAATGACCTATCTGCTAAACACCGACCACTATGACTTAATAATTGCATTTCTTGCCTTAATACTTACCTTCAACATCCCTATAGGCTTTTACAGGAAACGGTTTGCAAAGTTTTCAAGGCCGTGGGCGAGGTGCATATATATACCAATACTTTTGAATATTGTATTGAGAAGACTCTTTGGTTTCAGCTACGTCGTTATCCCTGTAAGCGTTATTGCCCTTCTTGCAGGCCAATTTATAGGCGCGAGGATTGGAAAGGAATGAAAATAATATCTTAAGAGAGGTTCTATCTCCATCTGAAGAAAAGTTTGAGAGATGGAGAAGGGAGATTGGTCTATTTACAGGTCCTGCTCTTTTCTTCCTCATTTATTTTATCCCCATACCGTCCCTTTCAAAAGAAGCGCATACACTCGCAGCGGTTTTAGGCCTTGTTTTAATCTTCTGGCTCTCTGAAGCAATCCCCATACCGGCAACAGCCATCCTCGGCGCCATATTAAATGTCATCCTCGGCGTGGCGCCGGCAAAGGAGGTATTTGCGCCCTTTGCAGACCCCATTGTCTTTTTATTCATCGGCAGTTTCATCCTTGCAGAGGCGATAACCCTGCACGGCCTTGATAAGCGATTTGCCTTTGCCATCTTTTCCATTAAATTTATAGGTGAAAGCCCTTACAGGGTTTTATTTGCCTGCGGCCTGATAGCGGCGGTAGTATCTATGTGGGTGAGCAATACTGCAGCAACAGCCATGATGCTGCCCATAACACTTGGCGTGCTTCATGCAATGGACGAGATACACAGGGAGGCAGGCAGGGTGTCAAACATCCGGGGCAGTTCATACGCAACAGGCATGATGCTTATTATTGCATACGGCGCATCAGTTGGCGGCATTGCAACGCCAATAGGCACTCCGCCCAATCTTATCGGCATCGGCCTCATACAGAGCCTTGCCGGCCTGAAGATTACATTCTTTGAATGGATGACATTTGCACTCCCTTTGACAATGATTATGTTTGTTCTGCTTTATCTGGTTATTTTATTCCTTCACCCGCCCCGCATGATTAAGCTGGAAGGGATGAGGGGCTATGTTGAACTGGCGCAGGCACGGCTCGGAACATGGAAGGTCGGAGAGATAAATACTGCTGTTGCATTTTCAGCGGCAGTATTTTTATGGATATTCCCAAGCATTGTCTCAATGTCCTATGGCAAGGACTCCGGCATTTCAAAATTTTTATCAGGCAGGCTTGATGAAGGTGTTGTGGCTGTTATGGCAGCAGTGTTGTTATTTATTCTCCCTGTAAGCTGGAAGGAGAAAAAGTTTACAATAACATGGGAGCGTGCAGTGAAGATAGACTGGGGAACGATACT
>MHEL01000099.1:4875-4957 GCA_001803815.1 Nitrospirae bacterium RBG_19FT_COMBO_42_15
GTGATAGGAAAGGGGTTGACAGAGGTTACAGGCGCATCAAGCCTCTGGGGCATAACTGCCATTGCAACATTCATGGCAATTG
>MHEL01000099.1:5020-5829 GCA_001803815.1 Nitrospirae bacterium RBG_19FT_COMBO_42_15
TGCCCTGGGGGCCTGCCTTGGCGCAAGCTTTGGCTTTATGCTGCCGGTATCCACACCGCCAAACGCAATTGTTTACGGCTCAGGCCTTGTGCCGATTTTAAGAATGGTCAGGGCAGGGATAGTCTTTGATATTTTGGGGTTTTTTATAATTTTGGGAGGCTTGATGATATTATGTCCTTTGATGGGATGGATGTAAATACAGTTATGAGTTCAGAGTTTGGAGTTCAGAGTGAATACAATAATTAAATCACCACCCCTGAGTCCCCCTTTACTAAAAGGGGATTTAGAGGGGTTTGTAGTCATCCTGCTTTTTTTCTTAGCCCTTTCTGCCTGCGCAAAACCTATTTCAGAGGAAGCTCAACTTAAAGCCATAGTCAATGAAGTCGCCGAAGCTGCCCAGAAAAAAGACATTGACAGGATAAGGAAGCATATCTCCAAATCATACAGAGACCAGGAAGGAAATGACTATGATGGCGTCAGGAGGGTTCTTCTTTATCACTTCATCAGGGCTGAGACAGTTTCTGTTTTCGTAAGAAGCACAGATGTGGAAATAAAAGGAGACACAGCCCTTGTAAAGGCAAATGTTATTCTTGTCCGAGGCAAAGAGATTAAAAACATCAGCGATATAATCCCGGAATCTGCCGCAGGCTACAGATTTGAAGTAGTATTCAAAAAGGAAAAAGAAGATTGGAAAATTATAAGCGCACAGTGGCAGGATGTAGGGGCGGCAGGGCTGTTGTGAGAATCAGGAGGGGACTGTCCCAGATTTACGGACGGAGCGAAGCGGAGTCGTAGAATCGGGACTGTCC
>MHEL01000099.1:6119-6924 GCA_001803815.1 Nitrospirae bacterium RBG_19FT_COMBO_42_15
TAAGATTGGCAAGATGCTGGTTAAAAACAGGGTGCCTCAGTATGTTTATGAAACGCAAGCCGTATTCAGGGTATGTCCATTATGCAGCAGGATATACTGGCACGCAACCCATAAAGACGCCATGGTCAGGCAGCTGGAGGCAATGTTGGCTGGATAGGCTGGAGGAAGTAGAGTCCTGACATGGATTCTACCTTGGTTGGATTTCTTGACCATGCAACGATGGCAAATTTAGAGGCGTCTACATCCGCAATCGCAAGCTCTATAATGGAATTTTGCGGAAGGGGATAGACACTATATCTTATGCCTATACCGCTGTTTGAGATGTCTATGGTCTTTGCTGAGACAGGTATGCGGTCGTAAGTACCCTCTATATAGACGGTGCAGCCCGTGGCCTTTGGTATCCTCGGTTCCCTTCTTCTGTCCCTGCCATGTTTGTTAAACGTGGTGCCGCAGGAGGGGCATGTCTGGTATGCAGCGGGGACCTGGCTGTGCAACGGATTTTTGCATTCCGGGCATGACAGCAATTCATGGATTTGCCCTTTGCCGTGCAAGATTTTATCAAGCAGTGTTATAAATTCTAATCCTTTGACGGGCTCTGTCAGATAGTTGTATCCATTATCCTTCAAAGCAGTCTGCAGTTCTGTGCCTGGCTCGGTTAATATGAGCAGTATCTTTTGTTTTGGAAAAGGCAATCTTGCTGCGGCCCCTATGATTTCTGACAGTCCCAGTCTTCCGGTATGCCAGATAAAAAAGATATTATGGGCAGCCGTCTCTGCCTTTGAGATGTCTTGCCAGTTAATGGCTC
>MHEL01000100.1:0-663 GCA_001803815.1 Nitrospirae bacterium RBG_19FT_COMBO_42_15
CGCAGGCGCAACATATGCTGCAAGATTCCCTGTTGTGCCATTAAAGCCATTGATTAAATCCATAATCAATGCATTAAATCATGAGGGTTTCTCTTTTATTGATGTCCTTTCACCATGCCCCACATACTTTGGCAGGATGAACAAAATGAAGAGGCCTGTTGATATGTTTGATGATTTGAAAAAGAGATGCAAGAGGATTAAAAAGGGCGAGAAGGTTGCAGAAGGGATAGTACCGATTGGAGAATTTGTTGATTGAAATTAGGATAGCCGGCATCGGCGGACAGGGAATAATACAAACAGGCACAATACTTTCTCTTGCCGGCATGTATGACGGTAAAAATGTCAGCCAGGCATCAGCATACGGCCCAGAGTCCAGAGGCACACCGAGCAGGACAGATGTGATAATTTCTGATTCAGAGATTGATTATCCATACATTGAAAAAGCAGATATATTAATTGTAATGGCGCAAAAGGCATACGAGCTTTATCACAGGGATTTAAAAGAGGGGGGCAAGTTATTTTATGACCCGGAGAAGGTTAAGATTGAAAAGGCAGATAATAATTTCTTTGCCATTACTGCATCAAGGCTTGCTATAAAAGAGTTGAATAATTACTTAATGGCGGGTATAATCATGCTATCTGCAGTGGTTAAGAACACAGGCA
>MHEL01000100.1:682-6353 GCA_001803815.1 Nitrospirae bacterium RBG_19FT_COMBO_42_15
CACAAAGGCAATAAGAGAAAGCGTGTCTGAGGAATATGTCTCTGTTAACATGAAGGCAGTGGAGATAGGCCAGCAGATTTATTCTTGATTTTATAAAACACTATGTTAAAATATTATAGAGTTTAGGTTTAGGAGGTGAGAAAAAATGGGCGTTATTATAGCTGACGAGATTCTTCAGGCAGCGCGAATGACTGAAGACGAATTAAGGCAGGAGCTTGCTGTTTTATTATATCAAAAGGAAAAGCTGACACTTGGGCAGGCAAGCCGCCTTGCAGGGCTTAGCAGACTGCGGTTTCAGCATCTTCTTGCAAGCAGACGAATTACTGTGCATTATGATGTTGCAGAATTTGAAGAAGATATAAAGACATTAAAGGAGATTGCCTAATTGTGATTGTTGTCAGCAATACATCGCCTATCTTGAATCTTGCTGTTATTGGGCGACTGAATCTTATTGAATTACTCTATAAGAAGGTTCTTATTCCGCAAGAAGTCGCAGCAGAGCTTTCAGCAATCCTTCCAGAAAAGTTTAGCAAAAAAGAACTCCAAAAACTTCATTACATAGAAACACTCTCAATAACAAATAGGGAGGTAGTAAATTCGCTTTCCTTAGAACTGGATTTAGGAGAGGCAGAGGCAATAGCATTGGCATTAGAAATGAAGGCTAATCTTCTATTGCTTGACGAGCGCCGTGGAAGAAAAGTAGCCTCTCGTTTCGGGTTTAGGTTTATCGGCCTTATAGGTATGCTCGTTGAGGCTAAGCGAAAAGGATATATTGCCGCTTTAAAACCTGTTCTAAATGAACTGATTGTAAAGGCAGGTTTTTGGATTAGCGACGAGCTGTATTCCCGTGTTTTGCACGAAGTGGGAGAATAACAGTAGTATACTATTAATAAAAATCGGTTCATACTATGTCTAAAAAAGAAGAAAAAAAAATACCAGGCCCTAAGGCAAAGGCGATAATTGAAAAGGACAAGAGATATGTCTCGCCGTCTTATACCCGCGGCTACCCCCTTGTTGCATTAAAGGGTAAAGGCGCGGTAATTGAGGACCCTGATGGAAACAGGTTTCTTGATTTTACATCAGGCATTGCTGTCTGCTCAACAGGCCACTGCCATCCAAAGATAGTAAAGGCAATAACAGAACAGGCAAATAAGCTGATACATATGTCAGGCACAGACTTTTATTACCCTGTTCAGGCAGAGCTTGCAGAGAGGCTTGTCAAGCTGTCAAAAGGGAATAAACCGAGAAAGGTATTTTTTGGCAATTCTGGCGCAGAGGCAATAGAGGCTGCTTTCAAGCTATCAAGATTCCATTCAAAGAGGCAGATGGTGATTGCCTTTTATGGCGCTTTTCACGGCAGGACAATGGGAGCTTTGTCCCTCACTGCGAGCAAGTCTATTCAGCGCAAATTCTACTCGCCATTAGTTCCAGGTGTTATTCATGTTCCTTATGCCTATTGTTACAGGTGCCCATACAATCTTGTATATGGCGAATGTGATATTGAGTGCGTAAGCTGGATTGAAGAGGTCATATTCAGAAGAAGCATACCGGCAGAGGAAGTGGCAGCAATATTTGTAGAGCCGATTCAGGGTGAGGGGGGATATATTGTCCCGCCGCCAGAGTTCCACACAAGGCTTTTCAGAATCGCGCAGTCTTACGGCATACTTTATGTTGCAGATGAGGTTCAGACAGGAATTGGCAGAACAGGCAAGATGTTTGCAATGGAGCATTTTGATATTGTGCCTGATATTATCTGCCTTGCAAAGGGGATTGCATCTGGCATGCCGATTTCCGCAATGATTGCATATTCAGATATAATGGACTGGGTTCCGGGCTCTCATGCAAGCACATTCGGCGGAAATCCTGTTGCCTGTGCTGCAAGCCTCGCAACACTTGATTTAGTAGAAAAGAGCCTTATGAACAATGCCAGAGTTGTCGGTGATTATCTGATTTCTGAATTGAAAAAGATGCAGAAAAAATACGAGATTATCGGCGATGTGCGCGGAAAAGGCTTAATGATAGGCGTTGAACTCGTTAAAGACAGGGAGACAAAAACTATGGCAATTAAGGAGAGGGATGTCTTTATCAGCAAGGCATTTGAAAGAGGGCTTCTATTGCTTGGCTGCGGCTCTAACTCCATCCGTCTTGCGCCGCCGTTGATGATAGCAAAAAAGGATGCAGATACAGCGCTGACAATAATGGATGATGTCCTGAAACTAATATGAAAAAACTAATCTACTTAGACAACAATGCAACAACACCGGTTCGGCCGGAGGTTGTGGAGGTCATGGACTTTTGCCACACAGAGTGTTTTGGCAATCCTTCTACTGTATATTCGTTTGGCAGAAATGCAAAAAGGGTGATGGATGAGTCGCGGGAGAAGATTGCAAGGATGATAGATGCATCAAAGGATGAGATTGTGTTTACAAGCGGCGGAACAGAGGCAGACAATCTTGCTGTCTTTGGCATTGCAAAGGCAAATAAAGATAAAGGCAAACATATTATCACAAGCAAGATAGAACATCATGCTGTTATTAATTCCTGCAAGGCGCTTGAGAAAGAGGGCTTTGAGATAACATACCTTGATGTAGATAAATTCGGAATTGTTAATCTTGAACAGCTTGAAATAACAATAAAAAAAGAAACGATTTTAATCTCTATCATGCACGCTAATAATGAGATAGGCACAATAGAGCCGATAGCAGAAATCGGAAGGATTGCCAAGAAACATAAAATATATTTTCATTCTGATACTGTTCAGAGCATCGGCAAGATTAAAGTGGATGTTAAGGAGATGAATCTGGACATGATTTCTATATCATCCCACAAGCTCTACGGGCCAAAAGGTGTCGGCTGTCTTTATGTTAAAAAAGGGACAAGGCTCAAACCGATTTTATACGGCGGCGAGCAGGAGCATCATCTGCGCGCAGGCACAGAGAATGTGCCGGGCATCGCTGGTTTTGGTAGGACTATAGAGCTTGCAATATCTGAGACAGAAAAAGAGGTTGCAAGGCTTGCCAAGCTCAGGGACATGCTTCAGCAAGGGTTATCAAAAAAAATAGAGCATATAATATTCAATGGCCATCAAACAGAAAGACTTCCAAATACACTAAATTGTGCGATACAGTTTATAGAAGGTGAATCACTTATATTAAAGCTTGACGACCTCGGCATCTGCGCATCAACAGGCTCTGCATGTTCATCTGCATCATTAGAGCCTTCCCATGTCTTAATGGCAATAGGCCTGCCGCATGAGATAGCACACGGTTCATTAAGGCTCTCGCTTGGCAGGGATACAACAGATGAGGATATTGACTATGTCCTTGATGTCCTTCCAAAGGCAGTTGAGGAGCTAAGGGCATTCTCTCCGCTTTATAAGGAGTTTTTGAGAAAAGGGAAATAATATGTACAGCGAAAAGGTAATGGAGCATTTCAGACACCCGAGGAATGTGGGTGAGATGGAGAACCCTGACGGCACAGGGAAGGTTGGCAATCCTGTGTGCGGCGACATAATGGAGCTTTATATAAAGGTAAAGGATGGTGTGATTGTGGATGCAAAGTTCCAGACCTTTGGCTGCGGCGCTGCTATTGCTACATCTTCTATGGTAACTGAGCTTGTTAAGGGAAAGACCCTTGATGAGGCATTGAAAATATCCAACAAGACTGTTGCAGAGGCTTTGGACGGCCTCCCTGCAAATAAGCTCCACTGTTCTGTGCTTGCAGAAGAGGCGTTGCAGGCAGCAATTGAGGACTATAAGAAGAAGGAAGTAATTAATTAATTGTATTCTTATAATTAGAATGGTAAAATTTTATACAAGAGCATTTGTATGGGAGGAGATATGGAAGAATATAAATATACTACTATTTTAGAGAAGGAAGAAGATGGCGGCTATCATGCCTTTTGCCCTGCCCTTTCTGGGTGTCATACTCAGGGCGATACTTATGATGAGGCTGTAGAAAATATCAAGGATGCTATTAAGCTCTATATAGAAAGCCTTAAGGCTCATCAAGAGCCTATACCAGATGAAGATATTACTATCAAACCATTAAAGGTAGCTGTGTGAGCCCCAAACCTCCACAGGTCAAAGCAAAGGAAGTAGTTAGAGTTGCTTTAAGGTTAGGGTTTAAATTTGACAGGCAGTCTGGAAGCCATGCCGTTTACTACCGGGAATCAGATAAAAGAAGAATAGTTGTGTCAATTCATTCTGGCAAAAATATAAAGCTTAAAACTCTCTTAGGGATTATAAAAGATATGGGTTTAGAAATAGAGGAATTCAAAGAACTGTTATAGGTCCAAAAATTATTTGACACACTCCCCCTTTTTATTGTAAAGTAAACAGTAACAATTATTAATAAGCTCTTTTCAGACAGGCTTCACATATTCTTGTTCAAACCGTTTTAATTATCATATTTTTTTTCAGGGATAAAAACCATGTCATACCTCAGATTAAATGATGATTGTTTTTTAAAGCTCTTGGAGTCTCCTTATGTCTATAATGTAAAGAAGGATGAGCTTTATGAGGTGAATGATAAGGCAATCGGCTTTTTGATGAAGTGCAATGGGATTACACTCAATCTTGAATCAGAAGCAGAGCCTGAGTTTCTTTCCTATTGTCTTTCAGAGAATATATTAGAAGAGCTTGAAGAACCAAAGGAAAGAAAAATATATGCCAATAAAGCGCCTGAGCCTTCGCTTCGCTATCTGGAGTTACAGATTACAAACAAATGCAATCTTATATGCAGGCACTGCTATCTTGGAGAGGCAGGAAAAACAGATTTAGATTATGAGACAGCAATAAAAATATTTGACGAATTTGAGAAGATGCAGGGCTTAAGGCTTCTGATTACTGGCGGAGAGCCTATTTTGCATAAAAGATTCTGGGGGATAAATGTGCGGCTTCCTGATTATGGATTCAGGAGCATTATGCTTTCAAACGGAACATTAATAACAAAGGGGATAGCAGAGAGGCTGAATGTCCATGAGGTTCAGGTGAGTCTTGACGGCATGGAAAATGGACACGACGCAATCAGAGGCAAAGGCAGCTTTAAAAAGGCGATTACCGGCATAGAGGCATTAAAATCAGCAGGCATAGATGTTTCTGTTGCCACGATGATACACTCAAAGAATACAGAAGAATTTGATGCCTTAAATAAGTTAATAGAAGAAATGGCTATTGTTGAATGGAATGTTGATGTGCCTTGCAGTGCAGGCTATCTTTTAAATAATAAAGAGCTGCTTCTTCCTTATTCAGAGGCAGCCCAATACATGCACTATGGTTTTGGAGGCGGCTCTCACGGTTCAGTAAATAATCTTGTCTGCGGTTCTCATCTCTGTGCAGTTACGCCTTCTGGCAAGGTTATAAGGTGTGGTTTCTATCCTGATAAGCCTCTTGGTGATGTGAGAGATGGTTTAAGAAGTTGCTGGGAGAGGATGCAGCATATTAAATTAGCAGAGCTTAATTGCGACTGTGAATATATAAATGAGTGCAAGGGCGGGTGCAGGTACAGGGCAGAGCTTTATAAGAATGTTTATGCGCCTGATCCTGTGCAATGTTATGCAAGAGGCGTTGAGTTAACGGCTTCGTAACAAAAAGAAGCGGGGAAGGGGAGCTTTTTTCTTTGTTATTTCACCAGCTCTCCGTTTCACCGTTTCTCCGATTCTATATCTTTT
>MHEL01000101.1 GCA_001803815.1 Nitrospirae bacterium RBG_19FT_COMBO_42_15
TACCAAGCATTGAATCAGCAATAAACTTTATCAAAAATCCTCCTTGACACAAACTATATCATTATATATTATCTTGTGAATAACAGTCAATAATAGGGGTAGAGTTTTGCAATTATCTAACAAAGTGGTAATAAAGTTTTTAGACGGAACAGTCATCAAGGGCATTACAAATGATTTTATTCCTACTAAGGATACCTTTCATGTAATACACAGGGATGACGACAAGGACATGATAAAAGAGGTTCATGTCAATGTTATGAAGGCTGTTTTCTTTGTAAGGGATTTTTATGGAAAGAAGGAGGATGAAAAACATACCTCAGCCCTGTTAAAATTGCCGGGTAATGTTGGCAAACGGGTAACTATAACATTTCCTGATGGAGAGGTTATAAGCGGATACACCTACAGCTTTAAGAACGATGAACTCGGTTTCTTCCTATTTCCGCTAAATGAGGCAGATAATAACCATAGAATTTTTGTAGTTACAAGGAATGTTGCAAAAGCAGTAAGGGATATTGACAATAAGATAGTATTGTGATAGTTTAACGGAAATTTTTTGATATAAACCCCGTTAGAAAGGACGGGCTTTTATCTCGGCCTTTCTAAATGGAATCCCTTTATATTATTGTGGGGCTTTCTAACGGGGTAAAGGAGAATTATTAATATGTTTAAAAGATACCTGCTCGCACCCGGGCCGACACCTGTTCCTCCAGAGGTTCTATTGGCAATGGCAATGCCGATTATCCACCACAGGGCGCCTGAGTTTCTGCCATTATTTGAAGAGGCAAGGCAGAATCTGAAATGGCTCTTTCAGACAAAGAACGATGTATTGATTCTGTCATCCAGCGGCACAGGCGGCATGGAAGGCTCTGTAACAAATTTCCTGTCGCCCGGCGATAAGGCAATTGTTATCAATGGCGGTAAATTCGGCGAAAGGTGGCTGAAGATATGCCAGGCATACGGAATTACGCCAATTGAAATAAAGGTTGAGTGGGGCTATGCAGTTAAATTAGAAGATGTGGAAAAGGCATTAAAGAAAGACCCGTCAATTAAGGCTGTATTGATGCAGGCAAGCGAGACATCAACAGGTGTTGCGCATAATACAAAGGCAATAGCTGATATTGTTAAGAAATATGCTGATACAATATTAGTTGTTGATGCGATAACAGCGCTTGGCGTATTTGATATAAAGACAGATGAATGGGGTCTTGATGTTGTAATTACAGGCTCGCAAAAGGCATTGATGCTGCCGCCTGGGCTTGCCTTTGTGAGCATCAGCGACAAGGCATGGAAATTTGCAGAAAAGGCAAAGACCCCGAAGTTCTATTTTAATTTTAAAAAGGAGAGGGAGAATCTCCTAAAGAACCAGACAAACTTTACCTCTGCAGTCTCTCTTATCATCGGCCTTCGCGAGGCATTAAAGATGATGAAGAATGAAGGCCTTGAGAATATATTTAACAGGCACAGCAGGCTTGCAGAGGCAACAAGAAAAGGGGTTCAGGCAATCGGCCTTTCCCTGTTTCCAAAGGAGTCGCCAAGCAACGCCTTAACAGCAGTATCTGCGCCAGACGGCTTTGACGGCCAAAAGATTTATAAAGAGCTAAGGGAAAGATACGGGATAACTGCTGCAGGCGGACAGGACCATTTAAAAGGAAAGGTTTTTAGAATAGCGCATCTTGGTTATGCAGATACCTTTGATGTAATAACTGCAATTTCTGGTTTAGAAATGGTATTAAAAGGGATGGGCTATAAACTTGAACTTGGCAAGGGTGTTGGCGCAGCAGAGGAGATATTGATAAAATGAAGGTATTAATTAGTGATAACCTGTCAAAACAGGGTGTAGATATATTAAAGAACGCCGGGCTTGAGGTAGAGGCAAGGACAAAGACAAGCGTAGATGAACTGATGTCCATTATCGGTGATTTTGACGCCCTGATTATAAGGAGCGCTACAAAGGTAAATGAACAGTTGTTAGATGCGGCAAAGAAATTAAAGATTGTAGGCCGTGCAGGTTCAGGCCTTGATAATGTTGATATACATGCTTCAACAAAGAGGGGCGTTATTGTAATGAATACACCTGGCGGCAATACCATTACAACAGCAGAGCACACAATCGGCATGCTCTTTGCTGTTGCAAGATATATCCCTCAGGCTGCTGCTTCTCTAAGGCAGGGGCAGTGGGAAAAGAAAAAGTTCATGGGTGTTGAGCTTAATGGAAAGACACTCGGTATTATCGGCATTGGAAACATCGGCGGCGTTGTTGCCAACCGCGCACAGGGATTAAAGATGAATATTATAGCCTTTGACCCGTTTATTTCTCCTGAAAAGGTTAAGGAGATGGGCATAGAGCTTGTTAGCCTTGATGAGCTTTATAAAAGGGCAGACTTTATTAGTGTCCATACGCCAATGACAAAAGAGACAAAGAATCTGATTAATAAGGATACCATTGCCAAGATGAAGAATGGCGTTAGGATTTTGAACTGTGCAAGGGGCGGTATTATTAATGAGCAGGATCTATACGAGGCATTAAAGAGCGGAAAGGTAGCTGCCGCAGCATTTGATGTATTTGAAAAGGAGCCGCCTGAGAATAATCCATTGCTTACCCTTGATAACTTTATCGGCACGCCGCATCTTGGAGCTTCAACAGAAGAGGCGCAGGAGAATGTTGCAGTCGCAATTGCAGAACAGGTTGTGGATTATCTTGTCCGCAGCACAATCAGGAATGCAGTAAATGTGCCGTCTGTGCCTGCTGATATCCTTCCAAAGATACAGCCATTTGTTGCATTGGGTGAAAGGCTTGGCAGTTTTGAATCGCAGTTATATGAAGGCGCATTAACTGAGGTAGTTGTTGAATACAGGGGAGAAGTGGCTGAATTAAATGTTGCGCCAATTACAATAGCTGTGTTAAAAGGCCTATTAACACCGATTTTGACCCAGACTGTAAATTATGTAAATGCGCCGATAATTGCAAAGGAGAGGGGAGTTAATGTGAAAGAATCAAAGGTGTCTGAGGTAGAGGATTTTACAAGCCTTATTACTTTAAAGGTAAAGTCTGGCGCCAAGACTGCCATTGTTTCCGGCACATTATACAACAAAAAGGAGCCCCGCATAGTTCAGATAGACGAGTTTCCAATTGAGGCTGTTCCTGAAGGATATATGCTTATCCTTTATAATAATGACAAGCCGGGTGTAATTGGAAATATAGGCGGCATCCTCGGCAAGAATAATATAAATATTGCAAGGATGCAGTTTGGAAGGGTTACGCAGGGTGGAAAGGCAATATCAGTTGTTGGAATAGATTCTCCTGTATCGCCATCTCTATTGGAAGATATAAAGAAACTTCCTAATGTGCTCTCAGTAAGACAGATAAAGATATGACAGCTTTGTAAAAAGTCCATCTGCTGTGTTGTCGCTTCGGCCTCGCATCCTCACATACTAAGATGTATGCTGCGGTGCGAGTCCTCGCTCCGCCTTGCATCTGGAGCTTTTTACTTTGCTGTATATATCATTGTGGATTATCTAATATGTTAAAATTAAACGGTACAACAAAGACTTTTACGCCTAAAGGCGTTGGGTCATTTTTCCCTGAAAGGGCAGCGAAAAAAAAGAGGGTTGAGGAGATAATCCTTTCTGTATTTTCAAGATGGGGATTTAAAGAGATTGTTACTCCAGGATTTGAATTTCTTGACGCCCTTTCCCCGGCCCTTGACGAAAACATCGCTGACAAGGCTTATAAATTTGTAGACAGGGGAACTGGAAGGATACTTGCTTTACGGCCTGATATTACCGCCCAGATAGCGCGCATTGCTGCTGCATCATTGGCTGAAAAACCAAAGCCTATGCGATTGTGCTACAATGCAAATGTATTCAGATATGAAGAAGAACACGCAGGCAGGCAGCAGGAGATCTTTCAGGTTGGCGGTGAATTAATAGGCATTGACCTTCCTGAATCAGATGCAGAGATGGTTGCAATTGCAGTTGAATCCCTTAAAGAGATAGGCCTAAATGATTTTGAGATAACAATGGGACAGATTGGCTTTTTTAAAGGGATGCTGAAAGAAATCGGCCTTGACAGCCAGACCTATTTAAGGGTAAAAGATGCGTTTTCTAAAAAAGAGATGCTGAGGGTTGAGGAGCTTTTGTCAGGCATCAGCAAAACCCAACGCGATAAACTTTTAAAGATTGCAGACCTCTTTGGCAAGGAGGATATACTTGATAAGGCAGAGGCCATTGCAGATAATAAAGAATCAAAAAAGGCTGTTCAGAACATAAGGGATGTTTATAGAAAGCTGAAGCTGTACGGCCTTGAAAAGTACATATTAATTGACCTTGCAGAGGTCAGGGGATTTGACTATTACACCGGGATACTCTTTGAAGTATTTGTTAAAGGGATAGGATATGAGATAGGAAGCGGCGGAAGATATGACGGCCTGCTTGCAAAATTCGGTTTCGACTGCCCGTCAACAGGATTTGCCCTTGATGTGGAAAGGCTTCTTGCAGCAATAGATGCGCAGGGCATTGAGTTAAAAACAGATGTGGTAAATATCCTGCTCATTGATTTTAATAAAGACAAGTCTGCCGCAATAAAACTTGCTAAGGCATTAAGAGATAAAGGCTGTAATGTTGCAAGAGACATAATTAAGAGGGATTTAAACAGCTCATTAGATTATGCAAAAGAGTGGGGAATACAAAAGGCTGTTGTTTTTGGAATTAAGGATTTAAAAATGGATGAGGTATTGATAATAGACATCAAGACATCTGAAAAGAAAAAGATTAACATAAATCAGCTATTGGAGGCAGCATCATGGAGACCATAGACATTGCATTGCAGAAACTTCCGCCGCAGAACATAGAGGCAGAGCAGTCTGTGCTTGGCGCTGTTCTGCTTGATAATGCCTCATTGAACAAGGCCATTGAGATATTGGCTGTAGATGACTTTTATAAGGAAAATCACAGAAGGATTTACACAGCCATGCTTGACCTGTATGAAAAGAGCGATGCGATAGATTTGATTACGCTTACCGACCACCTTCGTAAAAAAGGCGAGATTGAATTGATAGGCGGGGCATCTTATCTTGCAGTGCTTGTCAATGTTGTTCCTACTGCTGCAAATATAAAATACCACTCAAAACTTGTTCACGAAAAGGCTATGCTCAGAAATCTTATTAACACTGCAACAGAAATAGTTACTTCCGGCTATGAACATACACAGGATGTGGAAGACCTTTTGGATTCAGCAGAAAGAAATATCTTTGCTATATCAGATAAGAGGATCAAGCAATCATTTGTTAATGTTAAAGAGATTGTCAAAAGCAGCTTTGAAACAATAGAAAAGCTTTATGAAAGAAAGGAGATGGTAACAGGCCTTGCAACAGGCTTTATAGATTTTGATGAAATGACATCAGGCCTGCAGCCAGGCGATTTAATAATCGTTGCGGGAAGACCAGGAATGGGCAAAACAGCGCTCTCCCTCTGCATTGCGCAGAATGCTGCGATTGAGAAAAAAACTCCTGTTGCAATATTCAGCCTTGAGATGACAAAGGAGCAGCTTGTTCTCAGGATGCTCTGCTCAGAGGCAAGGGTAGACGCGCACAAGCTCCGCTCAGGCTATCTTGGAAAGACAGACTGGCCCAAGCTTACAACTGCTGCCGGCAGGCTCTCAGAGGCGCCTATTTTTATAGATGACAGCTCAGCGCTTTCTGTAATTGAGATGAGGGCAAAGGCAAGGAGACTAATGGCAAAAGACGGACTTGGCCTTGTTATCGTTGATTACCTTCAATTGATGAGGGGAAGGGGAAGATCGGATACAAGGGAGCAGGAGATATCAGAGATATCCCGCTCCTTAAAGGCATTGGCAAAAGAGCTGAGCACCCCTGTAATTGCAATATCCCAGCTTAACAGGGCAGTGGAATCACGTTCTGACAGAAAACCAATGCTTGCAGATTTAAGGGAATCAGGCGCAATTGAGCAGGATGCAGACCTGATAGTATTTGTATCCAGAGAAGAGGTATACAATCCTTGCACATGCGAAAGGGATGCTGCATGCACCTGCGGCAGGCGAGGCAAGGCAGAGGCTGTAATAGGCAAGCAGAGAAACGGCCCTGTCGGCACAGTAAAACTCGCATATATTGACAAATATACAAGGTTTGAGAATCTGGAGAAAAGATAAACAGAATTGACACCTGCAATCTAAAAGATATATAATTAAGGTATGAAAAAGAGGGAGGTAAAAAACAGCAGTCTCTGCTTTATGGTTCTTTATTTAGTCCCTTCAAATAAGGCAGAGGATTACATACCACCGCCTTTCAAGGTTGTAAACATCCTGCCCGGTTACACAACAGGCGGTTTTTATATCTCCTGCAGCATGGAAAATACTGAAGATGTCAATGAGTTTGCGCTTCTGCCGGCGTATACACAGTATGAGGGGAAAAGGGGATTCTATTATAGTCCGTTGAATATCTCAAAAAAACTATGGCCATCGCAGATTAATGACAGTTGCTCATTTCTTCTTAAAAAAATGGGTAATTCTTTCAGCTTTAAGGCAACCGTAGACAACAGACAGGTCATAAACCTTATTGCGCAGCCTAAACTTAGAAAAATACCTGTAAAAATTAATTACCCTTTTTTAGTTGTAAAAGGGAATGGCATTGTGTTTTACAGGCTTAACTGCACATCAAATTTTACATTTACGAGCACTGATATTGAAATACCGAGAGAAAGCCCTTTTTATGAATATCCATTTAAGGTCAAGATACTTTCCGGGATGTGGGAATCTAATAATAGAGTCTCAATAAATGAGCCTGTGCCGATTCTTGGAAAGAGATTGGCTGTTCAGCTTAGAAACGGGATATACGGAAAGCGGGTAAACCCCGTTAGAAAGGATAGAACTTTAATCCCCACTCTTTTTATAAGGGATTAAAACTTGGTTACATTCAATATTTCTGCCATAAATAGCGGGATTTTCTAACGGGGCAAATAGTTTTAGAAAAGAAGGGGTTTAAAGGAAACGGAGGTTTAAAATGTTTGGTTTAGGAATGCCGGAATTAATAATAATACTTGTTATAGCGCTCCTCGTATTTGGAATTGGAAAACTCCCTGAGATCGGGACAAATCTTGGCAAGGCTATTAAAGGCTTCAAAAAAGGGATGTCTGATACAGAGATAGATGTAACACCAAAGCAAGATGAAAAGGCTGAAAAGAAACAATAGAGGGTTTCAATGCCAGAGGTGTTCAAAAATTTTATAAATGGCGAGTGGGTTCCATCAAAGACAGGGGCAGCATTTAATGATATTAATCCTGCGAATAAGAGCGATGTAGTTGGTGTATTTCCAAAATCAGGCGCAGAGGATATTAATATAGCTGTTGACGCAGCAGCCTCTGCATTTGACAAATGGAGAAAGATACCTGCGCCGGCAAGGGCAGAAATAATATATAAGGCTGAAAAACTCCTAAGAAAGAAGAAGGATGACATTGCTAAAACAGCTACTGCTGAAATGGGCAAAATCCTTGATGAGACAAAGGGCGATGTTCAGGAGGGGATAGATACAGCATTTTACATGGCAGGAGAGGGGAGGAGGCTCTTTGGAGATACCACACCATCTGAACTAAAAAATAAATTCTGCATGTCAATAAGAATGCCAATCGGCGTTGTCGGCCTGATATGCCCATGGAACTTTCCTGTTGCAATACCTTCGTGGAAGCTCTTTCCTGCATTGATATGCGGCAATACAGTTGTCTTAAAACCTGCATCTGATGCGCCTGCATCATCTATGGAGCTTGTCCAGATACTTGAGGAGGCTGGAATTCCAAATGGCGTCGTCAATCTCGTTCATGGCTCAGGTGAAGAGGCAGGCATGGCATTGGTAAATCATACAAAGGTGAATCTAATCTCCTTTACAGGCTCTGCTGAGGTTGGAAAGAAGATAGGGGAATTGTGCGGAAGGAATCTAAAGAGATGCTCATTGGAGCTTGGCGGAAAGAATGCACAGATTGTAATGGATGATGCGAACATAGATTTGGCAGTTGACGGCGCATTATGGGGAGCCTTTGGAACAACAGGCC
>MHEL01000102.1:0-3402 GCA_001803815.1 Nitrospirae bacterium RBG_19FT_COMBO_42_15
CAGCATACTGCAGGGTCTCTATATTCTTCTTTGTAGTCTTTGAATAGGCATCCTTTATCTCCTTTTTCTTGATTGACAGTTCAGACGCCTTTAAAGATATCCCGTCAAATCTCTTTGTATATTCAATTACAGCATCATCGCCTCGCTCACGGACATCCTGAAGAATCTTTTTTACTGATGACTCTATCTCTGATATATCTGCATCACCGCGCCCTATTATCCTTTTTATCTCTTTTTTGAAATCAGAAGACTTATAGTCTATTATTTTCATCTTGCAATCGCCTTCTTTATATCCTCTACCATCTCCTTAATCCTCTTATACTTTATCTTCATGCTTGCACGATTCACAATAAGCCTTGCAGTGGATTCTGCAACCCTCTCCACAACCACAAGGCCATTCTCCTTCAATGTCTGGCCTGTGGAAATTAAATCAACTATCCTGTCTGAAAGACCTGTTAATGGCGCAAGTTCTATTGAGCCGTATAGCTTTATTATCTCTGCCTGCGCGCCCTTCTGGCTGAAATACCTCTCAGTGATATTCGGATACTTAGTCGCAATGCGTAACCTTGACAAGCCCTCCCTGCCTTTAAACAGTTCCTCTTTCTCTGGCTTAGCAATTATAATCTGGCAGTAGCCATATTTCAAATCAACAGGCTCATAAACATCCTTACCCTGCTCCATCAGGACATCCTTTCCAACTATCCCGATATCTGCAGCGCCATACTCTACATAGGTAGGTACATCTGTTGCCCTTACAATCAAAAATTTAACATTTGATTTCGGCGCATCAAAGATAAGCCTTCTTGTCTTTTTCAGATTACCATCTGCTTTAATGCCAATCTTTGAAAAAAGCCTGATTGAAGGCTCAAGGAGCTTGCCCTTTGGTAGGGCAATAGTTAAAGGCTCAAGCCTGTCTCTTTTTGATTCTTTATTTTTGATTTTCTTCATTTTATATCCACTCAAAATTTAAACAGGCAAAGTAAAAAAGCTCCAGATGCAAGGCGGAGCAAGGACTCGCACCGCAGAACCCCCTCCCCTTCCCTCCCCCTTTCTAAGGGGGAGGGAAGGGTGGGGGGGAGGATGCGGGGCCGAAGCTACAACGCAGCAGATGGACTTTTTTACGAAGCCTGCACCCTTTTTATCTTAGCGCCTAATGCCGACATCTTCTCCTCAATCATCTCATATCCCCTGTCAAGGTGATATATACGGGAAACCTCTGTCTCGCCTTCTGCTGCAATGCCTGCAATGATTAATGAGGCGCTTGCCCGCAAATCAGTTGCCATAACAGGCGCGCCGCTCAGCCTCGCCGCACCCTTTACAACAGCAGTATTTCCCTGAATCTTTATATCTGCGCCCATCCTCTTTAGCTCTGAGACATGGGTAAACCTGTTTTCAAATATAGTCTCTGTTATTATGCTTGTCCCCTCTGCTATGCTCATCAAGGCCATAAACTGCGCCTGCATGTCTGTTGGGAATCCGGGATAGGGAAGGGTTTTTGCGTCTGATGCCTTCAACCTTCCTTTTCTCTTTACCCTCATGGAATCAGCTTCTTCTATAACCTCTGCGCCTGTCTCTCTAAGTTTTGATATTACTGCATCAAGATGTTTGGGTATACAGTTCTTTAACAAAACATCACCCTCTGTAATAGCAGCGGCGGCGGCGTATGTCCCTGTTTCTATGCGGTCAGGCATGACACTGTATTCTGTCCCTTTTAATGAATCAACACCCTCTATTGTAATTACATCTCTCCCTGCGCCAGAGACCTTTGCGCCCATCTTATTTAAGAAATTCGCCAGGTCAACCACCTCTGGCTCACATGCTGCATTTTCAATCACTGTAACGCCTTTTGCCAGAGCTGCTGCCATCATCAGATTTTCTGTGCCTGTTACAGTGGAGATATCAAGATATATCTTTGCGCCTTTCAGCCTCTTTGCCTTTAACCATACATAACCATGCTCAAGCTTTATCTCAGCGCCCATCTTCTCAAGACCCATGAGATGAAGATTAATAGGCCTTGCGCCAATGGCACAGCCGCCGGGAAGGGATATCTTAGCCTCGCCGCATCTGACAATCAGCGGGCCAAGGACAAGGACAGACGCCCTCATTGTCTTAACAAGGTCATAAGGGGCATCGTATTTGACAAGCGCCTTTGTATTTATGCTTATGGTATTATTCTTCTCAATACCCTTAACCTCTGCGCCAAGATAACTGATGAGTTTCCCCATTGTAGCAACATCCATAAGCTTCGGGACATTGTGAATAACACACTCAGACTGCGCAAGAAGGGAGGCAGCCATTATCGGAAGCGCCGCATTCTTTGCGCCGCTGATTTTCACCTCACCCTTTAGCTTGACACCGCCGTTGATTATAATCTTCTGCAATTTTTGTTTATAACCTCACTCATAGGCTGCAGTCAACCACTAACCTTTAGCCCTTAGCCTTTTGCCTTTAGCCTCTTTACTATCTCTTTAGCCTCTCCGCATTATCCGAAGTGGTCAGGGCATCTATAAACTCATCTATGCTGCCGTCCAGTACAGTCTCAAGCTTGTAAAGGCTCATGCCGATCCGATGGTCTGTAACCCTGTTCTGGGGATAATTGTATGTTCGTATCTTTTCGCTCCTGTCGCCGCTTCCTATCTGAGATTTCCTTGACTGTGAAATCTCAGCCTCCTGCTTTTCCCTTTCTATCTCCATAAGCCTTGAGCGCAGTATTCGCATTGCCTTATTCTTGTTCTTTAACTGCGACCGCTCATCCTGACAGTTTACAGCAATGCCTGTGGGAATATGGGTAATCCTTATTGCTGAATATGTTGTATTGACACTCTGCCCGCCGGGGCCAGATGAGCAGGAGGTATCTATTCGCAGGTCCTTCTGGTCTATATGGACTTCTACATCCTCTGCCTCAGGCATTACTACAACAGTGACCGTTGATGTGTGTATTCTGCCGCCTGTCTCTGTAACCGGAATCCTCTGAACACGGTGGACGCCGCTCTCATATTTCAGCCTGCTGTATGCGCCCTTTCCCTCTATAAGCACAATTATCTCTTTAAAGCCCCCGACGCCGGTTGAATTTGAATCAAGTATCTCCACCTTCCATCTCTTTTTCTCTGCATACCTTGAATACATCCTGAAGAGCTCCGCAGCAAATAATCCTGCCTCGTCGCCGCCTGCGCCTGCCCTTATCTCAAGGAAGATATTCTTTGCGTCATAGGGGTCTTTTGGAACAAGGAGCAGCTTTATTTCATCCTCTAATTTGCTTTTTTTCTTCTCAAGATCTTCAAGTTCAACCCTTGCAAGCTCTTGAAACTCTGACTCTCCCTTAGAGTCTCTTAAGAGGGCGGTTGTATCCTCTATCTGCTTGAGCGCCTCTTTGTAAGCATCATACTTATCCACTATTTCGGA
>MHEL01000102.1:3429-8290 GCA_001803815.1 Nitrospirae bacterium RBG_19FT_COMBO_42_15
CTGAAACTCTGATGGATTTGAAATGACCTTAGGGTCGCTCATCAGCTTCGTGAGCTCCTCGTATTTTTCTTTTACCGCCTCTAACTTTTGAAACATAATTAAAAACCTCTAACTGTCTATGCTGTCATTGCGAGTCTGCCGAAGGCAGGTGAAGCAATCCCGCTTGAGATTCCTTCGCTCTGCTCGGAATGACTGAAACAGCAGCCAAATAAAAAACCCCGCTTGATTTGCGGGGTTTTAATTAATTACAGGCTCTATTGCTACAGCCTCTTTTAAGGCCCTAATGGCCACCTCTATCTGCTCATCAGTAGGCTCTCTTGTTGTGAGCCTCTGGAGCCATAACCCCGGCAATATCAGATATCTTATAAATCTATGATGCATCTTTTTACTGCTTATTTTTATAAATTCATAGGCAATGCCAGCTATCACAGGAATCAGGACAATCCTTGCCAATATCTTGTACAAAAGCCCCCATTCCTTTGGAATAAATGAAAATGTAACAATGCTTATCAGCATAACCATTAATAAAAAGCTTGTGCCGCACCTTGGGTGAAGTATGCTGTATTTTCTTGCATTGGCAACATCCACTTCCTCTCCTGCCTCAAACGCGTATACTGCCTTATGCTCTGCACCGTGATACTGAAAGACCCTCTCTATATCCTTTAAAAAAGAGATGGCTGTAACATAACCAAGAAATATAATAACCCTTAAAATACCGTCAATCGCATTAAAAACAAGAGAGCTCTTTTCAATAACAGGAAACGGCTTTTGAAGAAGCCATGTAATCAAAAGTGGAAGTATCAGAAATATAAATATGCCGATGCCAAAGGCAGCAAGGATGGTAATGCCCATTAAAAAGCCGCTGCTCCCCTTATCCTTTTCATCCTCACCCAATGCCTCTTTTGCAGAAAAATTCAAAGCCCTTATGCCGAGCAGCAGGGCATCAACCAGTGCAGGCACGCCTCTTACAACAGGCCACTTAACAACAGATTTTCCAGTCAAAAACCTTATTGATTCCTTCCAGACCGCAATCTGTCCGTCAGGCCTTCTGACTGCAACTGCAAAGGCATTTGGCGACCTCATCATCACCCCTTCTATTACTGCCTGACCGCCTATATTCATTGAGCGAATTTATGCTGCTCCCTTTGTTTTTGCCTTTGCTGGCGCCTTTACTGCAGGCTTTTCCTCTTTCTTTTCTATCTTCTGATATCTCTTCTTAAATCTTTCTACGCGGCCTTCGGTGTCAACGATCTTCTGGGTGCCTGTAAATAACGGGTGGCATGCAGAGCATATATCCACCTTAAGGTCCTTTACTGTTGACCTTGTCTTTACAACAGAACCGCAGGCGCAGCTAATCGCTGTTTCAATGTATGACGGATGTATATCTGTCTTCATTATTTCCTCCTAAAAATTAATAATGCCCTAATGAATAGGGCATTTTTATTATATCACAAATTCAACACTTTACAACCTATTTTTGCATTATCATTATTATACAGATTTAGCCAGAGGGGTCAGATGCAAGGCAAAGCGAGGACTCGCGCCGCAGCAGATGACCACTATCGCTAAGTCTGCTTTACCTGTTCATCATGTCAAGAAAATCCCTGTTGCTCTTTGTACCCCTCATCTTATCAAGCAGGAACTCCATGCTCTCCACTATGCTTAACGGGTTCAGCACCTTCCTGAGTATCCACATCTTGTTTAGGTCATCCTTATCCACAAGAAGCTCTTCCTTCCTTGTGCCAGAGGCGTTTATGTCTATGGCAGGGAATACCCTCTTGTCAACGAGCTTCCTGTCAAGATGCAGCTCCATATTGCCTGTTCCTTTAAACTCTTCAAAGATAACATCATCCATCCTGCTGCCTGTATCAACAAGGGCAGTGGCAATAATCGTAAGGCTGCCTCCCTTTTCAATATTCCTTGCTGCGCCAAAGAACCTCTTTGGCCTCTGAAGCGCATTTGCATCAACACCGCCTGACAGGACCTTGCCGCTCGGCGGAACGATCATATTATACGCACGGGCAAGGCGCGTAATGCTGTCTAAGAGTATTACAACATCTTTATTGTGTTCAACAAGCCTTTTTGCCTTTTCAATCACCATCTCAGATACCTGAACATGCCGCTGCGCAGGCTCGTCAAAGGTAGAGCTTACAACCTCTCCCCTTACCTGACGCTGCATATCAGTAACCTCTTCCGGCCGCTCATCTATAAGAAGAACAATAAGCGCTATCTCAGGATGGTTCTTTGCGATAGCCTTTGCAATGGACTGAAGAAGCATGGTCTTGCCTGTCCTTGGCGGCGCTACAATAAGACCCCTCTGTCCCTTGCCAATGGGCGTAATAAGCTCCATTACCCTTGTGGACATATCCTTTTGGTCATATTCTAATTTCAGTTTTTCATCAGGGAATATGGGGGTGAGGTTGTCAAATAGTATCTTATCTCTGGCAACCTCAGGGTCTTCAAAATTTATCTTTTCAACCTTTAAAAGCGCGAAATAGCGCTCGCTCTCCTTTGGCGGCCTTATCTGGCCTGATACTGTATCGCCTGTTCTCATGTTAAATCTTCTTATCTGAGAAGGCGAGACATATATGTCATCAGGGCCTGGCAGGTAATTGTAATCAGGCGCCCTTAGAAAACCAAATCCGTCCGGCAGGGTTTCTAACACGCCCTCGCCGTATATAACGCCGTTCTTATCGCTCTGCGCCTGAAGTATGGCAAAGATAAGCTCCTGTCTCCTCAGGCTGGCAGCGCCCTCAACCTTAAGCTCTTTTGCCACCTGTGTCAACTCTTCAATATTCTTTTCTTTTAAATCAACTAAATTCATAAGATTATACTCCTAAGATTAGACACCATAGTGTCTTTTAATTTTTAATATCCGCTTTCTATATTGGTTATTATTACCTGCCTTCATTAGGATTCTTTAGATGTGTATACTCATAGAGGCCGGCACAAATAATATGCTAACCATGCCTTTTAAAAAGGTTTTTTGCAAAAGGATTGTGATAGTGTATTGAAGGCACCCTTAATTTTTTTTAAAAATTTTGTTTTTAATTTAAGGCTTGTTGAGTTTTATCAGAAGGAACACCTTAATATCGATTATCAGTATACAATATAATTTACTTCTTGTCAATATCCTTTTTATCTGCCGGCTGTTCAACCGGCTGCTGGACTGGCGCTGTTTCTCTCTTTTCCTGCTTTACCTTATCAACTACTGATGAGCCCCCCTGCTCCTTTGATAAGTATGCAAGGCTTAAAGATGTCAGCATAAACACAACAGCAGCAATAGTTGTCAGCCTGCTTAAGAATGTCCCTGCCCCCCTGCTTCCGAATATTGTCTGGCTTGAACCGCCAAACACCGCTCCGGCACCAGATCCTTTGCCTGTCTGAAGCAGAACGATTAGTATCATTATAATACTCACTAATACATGCGCTAAAATCAACAATGTTGTCATTCTATTGAAACCTCCTAACGAAATTAGCCTAATTTTAATATCAAATTTACCCGCTTGTCAACATAAATATATTTATTCAGCCATTACTGCCATTAATTACATCGGAAAGCGCCCTGCTCAAAGGTTCGGCCTCATAGGGTTTGGCGATAACACCGCGGTAGCCGTATTTTCTGAATTCCGACATAACAGGGTCTTCAGAATACCCGCTGGACACAATGGCCTTTACATTCGGGTCTATCTCAAGCATTTTTTTAATAGTCTCTTTGCCTCCCATGCCGCCCGGGATAGTCAGGTCCATTATAACAGCATCAAATGGCCGGCCAAATTCCATGCCTTTCTTATATAGTTCAATCGCTTCAGCGCCGTCTTTGGCAGCCTCTGCCTCATATCCAATACACTTCAGTATGCTGACTGCCGCATCTATGACTATATCTTCATCATCCATTACCAGAACCCTCCCATTGCCGAAAATAGGCCCACTATCTCTTTTTTGTTTAGCCGGTATTCTCTTGTGTGACGCAGGAAGATAAATATAGAAAACTGTCCCGACTCCTGCTCTTGATTCCACATTTATAAGGCCATTGTGATTCCTGACAATGGAATAGGTGGTGGCAAGGCCAAGACCGCTTCCCTTTGGTTTGGTTGTAAAATATGGGTCAAATATCTTTTCAAGGTTTTCAGTAGAGATGCCGATTCCATTATCCTTAATTGAAATCTTAACATAATCCCCCTTCTGCAAGGACGGATTATTTTCAGCCTCAGTGCGCCCCACTGTCGTATTTTCACAATGCACGTAAACTAATCCGCCGTCTGTCACAGCCTGTAAAGCGTTAAGTATTATATTATGGATAACCTGGCTTATCTGCCCCTCATCCACCTCAGCAGGCCAAAGGTCATCAGGAATTGAGAAATCACATCCAACATCCGACCCCCTCAGGGCAAAGTCCGCTGATTCTCTGACCAATTCTGCAATAGAGGCGACCTTCTTAACCGGGGCGCCGCCTTTGGCAAAGATGAGCAAACGCTGTGTAAGGTCTCTGGCGCGCATAGACGCCTTCTCTGCCTCAGATAATCTTTGATAGATAAAATCCCCCGGCTTAACATATGTCTTTACAAGTGAAATATTTGCAAGAATTGCTGTCAGGATATTGTTGAAATCGTGGGCAATGCCGCCTGCAAGGACGCCAAGTGATTCTAACTTGCAGGTTCTTAATAAATGCTCTTCCATCCTCTTTCGTTCTGCTAAATCACGGAAAATAGCTACAAACCCAAGCGTTCTTCCGCTCGGATCCTTCACAGGGGAGCTATGTGTTTCAGCCGCAAGCAGAGTGCCGTCTTTACGACGGTACTGCATCTCGTACGGTCTTCCATGCCCTGCTGCCCCAACATTATAGCGCAGCCGTCCCTGC
>MHEL01000102.1:8365-8662 GCA_001803815.1 Nitrospirae bacterium RBG_19FT_COMBO_42_15
ATAGACTGTACTGCTGGATTGCACATAACGATTCGCCTGTTAACATCTGCAAACATCACTGCATCTGGTATAAAGTTGAACATTGCCTCAAATTCAGCCTTGCTGCGCGCCAGTGATTCTTCTGTCCCCTTACGTTCAATTGCATTGGCAAGCACATTTGCCACTGACTGCAAAAAATGGATATCATCCTTAGTAAAAAACTTGAGACGGGTTGTGTGAACACCTAAAACGCCAAACGGCCGGCCTTTGCTGTGGATAATAACGCTCATGCCGCTGACCACGCCGTGCTCGTGAAGC
>MHEL01000102.1:8788-11888 GCA_001803815.1 Nitrospirae bacterium RBG_19FT_COMBO_42_15
TCCTTCCATCCTACGCCTGAACGGAGCAGCAAAACATCCCCTTCTGAAAGGAGCTCCAGCACCTTGCAATACTCTACATCAAGGGTTTTTGCAATGACAACAACTGCTTCATCAAATAATTTAGGAAGCTCAATACCAAGCAGGGCATCCTGCCCCAATTTAGCCACTGCAGCCTGCTGTTGGATGCGGGCGCTTAGCTCTTCTTCTGCTCTTCTATTTATATCACTAATGCTGCTCATTTATCCCCTTTTCCTATAGTTTAACATATCTAATATCTTATCTATTGTCAATACCTAACATAATTTTGACAAAATATATTAATTTTACTATAATTTAGAAAAAGTATTTATTCATATAATATAATAATTTGTCATTCCTGCGAAAGCAGGAATCCATGGTTCGACAGGCTCACCATGCATCCTGAGCTTGTCGAAGGGCTGGATTCCCGCTAACGACATGCGGGAATGACATTTATTGACATTTTGTGAAGTTTGTCAACAGGTTCTTTAGAACCTACGTCCAGAAGGATAGGGGGTGAGAAAGGCGGAACTAAAAAATAAGAAGATTAGAAGGTTAATTAAAATCCGATATTAAATATACGAAAGGGGAAATTTATCATGAAAAAAAGAGTTTCTATTGTAATTCTGTCTTTAATCAGTCTGTTTCTATTCACATCAGTAATTATCGCTGCTGATGCTGCATCTGTTAAGATTACAAAATGTGCTTATGATGAGATGGGAGGGGACATTTTAATTGAATATGAGCTTGTTAAGGGCCCGAAAGGCGACCATGTGCACCTCTGGATAGATGGAAAGGAAAAGAAGCCGGTAAAACAACCAAAGGGATATAAGCTGACAGGAGCTAACCTCTCAAAAGGCGAGCATAAGATTGAGCTACGGGTAAATGATGCGAGCCATACAGAAATCGGCGTAAATGATACATTTAAGTTAGTTGTAAAATAGCGGACAACTTTTTGCAAAACAATGGGCGGGTTTGAAACCCGCCCACTATACTTAATGGGGAAATCTAAATGCTCGCATCTGACCTGCTCGTCAACTGCCTGAAAAAAGAGGGGGTTGAATATATCTTCGGCATCCCGGGCGAAGAGACCCTCTATATAATGGAGTCGCTCCGCAAGGGGAAGATGCAATTCATCCATACAAGGCATGAGCAGGGCGCTGCATTTATGGCAAATGTGTACGGCAGACTCACTGGGAAACCCGGGGTCTGCCTTGCTACACTCGGCCCGGGCGCATCAAATCTTCTGACAGGCGTTGCTGACGCATATTTAGACCGCGCCCCGCTTGTTGCAATAACTGCCCAGACCTCCTTAAAAAAGGCTCATAAGGAATCCCACCAGTATATTGACATTGTTAAAATGTTTCAGCCTGCCACAAAATGGAATGCACGGGTTGAAAGGCCTGAGGTTATTCCAGAGATAGTAAGAAAGGCATTTAAGATTGCACAGCTTGAAAAGCCCGGTGCAACGCATATCGAGATTCCTGAAGATATTGCTTCAGCAAAAACAGACGGCATACCGCTATCAGGCGGCGGTATAGAATATCCGCTTCCTAATCCTGATGCAATAAAAAGGGCTGCCTCTATCATTGAGCAGGCAAAGAGCCCGATTATATTGGTTGGAAATGGCGTAACCCGCAGAAGGGCAGCAGAAGAGCTAAGGGAATTTGCAGAGCGCCTTCAGATACCCATTACGAATACCTTTATGGGCAAAGGCTCTATTGATTATAGAAATCCCCTTTCTCTTTTTACAGTTGGCCTTCAGGCGCGGGACTGGATAATGTGCGGCTTTGACCGCGCAGATGTGGTAATTGCCATTGGCTATGACTTTGTTGAATACTCGCCTTCGCACTGGAACCCGGGTAAAAAGAAAAGGATAATCCATATAGATGTTGTACCGAGCGAGATTGATGAGTATTACATGCCAGAGGCAGAGATAGTCTCTGAAATAAAGGACAGCCTGAAAGCCCTGACAGGTGTATTAAAGGGAAAGAAGAAATTTAAAATATACACGGCCTTGAGGGAGACAATACTAAAAGGGCTTACAGAGTATAAAAACGACAACTCCTTTCCAATGAAGCCGCAGAAGGTGACATCAGATTTAAGGGCTGCTTTAGGGCCTGATGATATTTTGATTTCTGATGTAGGCGCGCATAAGCTCTGGATAGCAAGGATGTTCCCAACACACAAGCCTAATACTGTATTAATCTCCAATGGCTATGCAGCAATGGGCATTGCCCTGCCCGGCGCAATTGCTGCAAAGCTTGTGCATCCGAAAAAGAATGTAATAGCAGTAGTCGGCGACGGCGGCTTTTTGATGACATCATGCGAGCTTGAAACAGCAAAGAGGCTCGGACTCGGCATCATTATTATTGTGTGGGTAGACAACAGCTATGGCCTTATAGAATGGAAGCAGAAGGACCTCTTTGGCAAGGCATTCGGCGTATATTTTAATAACCCGGATTTTGTAAAATATGCAGAGTCCTTTGGAATAAAGGGTTATAAGATTACCAATGCAAAAGAATTTTTGCCGCTCCTTAAACAATCATTAGGCACAAAAGAGCCGGTCCTGATAGAGATTCCAATTGACTATTCAGAAAACCTGAAGCTCACAGAAAAACTCGGCAAGATAACATGCCCAATATAAATTATTATGCCAAACCAGAATAATGATACCACATTAAAGATTATTACAAAAGAGACTGCCAAAACCCTTCTCATTAAAAAGGTAAAGCTTGTTGTAACAAAGGGCAAAGAGCTTGGCAAGGAATTTGTGATTGATAAAGGTCTGCTTAGAATAGGAAGCAAAAAGGAGAATGATGTTGTAATAGCAGACGACACAGTATCAAGGCATCATGCTGTGATAGAGGAAAAGAAGGGGCAGTATGTAATTAAGGATTTAGAAAGCACTAACGGCACCTTTGTTGACGGTCTGCGGGTTTCTGAGGCTTTTCTAAATGAAGGCTCTATAATAAGACTCGGAAATACGGAATTAAGATTTATACCTGTTGAAGAAAAGATTGAGCTTACGCCAAGCAAAAAGGACAGATTTGGCGATATTGTCGGCAAGGGCAAGGAGATG
>MHEL01000103.1:0-230 GCA_001803815.1 Nitrospirae bacterium RBG_19FT_COMBO_42_15
TTTTAAGCATGAACTCCTCCCTTATATTTATACATGCCTCAGCGCCTTAATCGGCTCCATGCGTGATGCCTTGAAAGCAGGCTGGAGGCTGGCAATTACGGATACGATTATTACGGTTGCTGATATGACAATGAGGTCATAGGAATATATATTTGCCTGAAGTATTAGCCCTTTCTGCTGCCCGAAATTAAAGGTTATCTTCAGCATATTGAGTATAAGGATTAAGGCAA
>MHEL01000103.1:378-573 GCA_001803815.1 Nitrospirae bacterium RBG_19FT_COMBO_42_15
ATTCATTATGCTGATTAATACGATGGCAATGAGCATCAGCTTGATAAAAAAGGTCATCACATCTATCATATTGGCAATAGTGTAAAAAGGAGTGAGCTTTTCCCATGTGTGAAGTTCAAAGAGGGGCTTATCCGGCTGATTAAGCTCCTTTGAAATCAAGGCCTCCAGTATTTTGCTGAAGGCATTGAGCCTTCC
>MHEL01000103.1:641-2209 GCA_001803815.1 Nitrospirae bacterium RBG_19FT_COMBO_42_15
CTTCTATGTGTATGTAGCCGTCTCTTCCGCCAGGGCCTGTTGCGCTTTCAAGCACGCCTGCCACAATAAACTGCTTTCCATTGACAGAGCCGTCTTTATTGGTGGCAACTACCACTATCGCATCGCCGACCTTCACCTTCATGCCTTTAGATAGAAGTTCCGGTATCCAGATTCCTCCCTTATCAAGGATTTTTTTGCCATCTGCCACCCTTGCGGCAAGGAGCGGAATACTCTTTAATTCTTTATCTGGATATATGCCATTCAGCCTTATATTAGTAGTCTCCGCAAAATTACTGAACATACCGCCGAATTTTATCCTCAGAGAATATGCCTCAATCTCAGTCTGTTTATTCAGCATCTCTTCAAGCTGTTTAACAGCATCCGGCCTTAGATTCAGATTCAGCGGCAGATTATCTATGGAAGCCACATAGCCCTTACTATGCACCTGCATATGTCCGAGCATGGAGTCGGTTATCTGTCCTATCATCATGTTCTTGAAAGAGCCTGTAACAGAAATAAACACAAGGACAAAGACAACGCCTACTGTTATCAGCGAGGCGGTAAGAAGGGTTCTTCTTTTATATCGCAAAAGATTCCGTATTGCTATTTTAAAGAGGTTACCCATTATTCTTTCCTCCTTTTATCTCTTTGCCCTTCAGTTCCCCGTCCTCAAGCATGTAAATAATCTCTGCCTCACCGACGATTTTCTGGTCATGGGTGGAAAATATAAAGGTGGTCTTAAACTCACCCCTCATCTTTTTCATAAGCTCAATAACCATATATGCTGTCTTGTGGTCAAGGTTTGCAGTAGGCTCATCTGCAAGCACGAGTTTTGGATTTGTAACCAATGCCCTCGCAACCGCAACCCTCTGCTTCTGGCCTCCTGATATCTGGTCAGGATATTTGTCTTTCTGGTCAATCATGCCTACAGCATTTAAAAGGGCGCTGACCCTCTTTTTCCTTTCGGAGGCAGGGACATTTTGGACCATGAGCAGGGGATATTCTATATTTTCATAAACAGTAAGCACAGGGATTAGATTAAAATCCTGAAAGATAAAACCTATATTGCTCCCCCGGAATGATGCGCTCTGTTTCCTGTCAAGATGCAATACATCCGTATCTGCAACCGTCAGCTTTCCTGATGAGGGTTTATCAAGGCATCCGATTAGATTTAAAAGAGTAGTCTTTCCGCTTCCAGAAGGCCCTACAAAGGAGACAAAGGATGCAGGAACTATCTCAAAGCTTACCCCTTTTAATGCCTTAACTGTTACTTCGCCTGTTTTATAATCTTTTTGAATATTCTCTGCAGCTATTAATGGCATGGCTGCCTCCTTGAGCCGGAGTTAATAAAGAAAGGATAGTGTTGAAATGACTACTAAATAATATTTTATTCCTTTATAATGCCAATAATCAAGCAAAAAATTATAAGCAATTTAAGTATAGTTATTGACATGTCTACATTTTTGTGGTATTTTATAAATAGATCACATCAGTACGATTTATACCATTTTAACATTTCTATTTTGTCTTTCCACCATTTCTCTCCTCCAAGAAATAAGGAGGTGATG
>MHEL01000103.1:2381-2738 GCA_001803815.1 Nitrospirae bacterium RBG_19FT_COMBO_42_15
AGTGGAAATCATCCTACCATTCACAGTCCATTGTCCATTCCCTTCCGGGTTTAAGGGCATTTATTGTTAATGGCCTTGGAAAGGAATGGAAAAAGCCTGTAAACAAAGAACACATAATGCGCTGCATGAACTGCCATGCGCCTCAGCTTAAGGACGCCTCAGAGCCGCTTATAAAGCAGATAAGCGATCTTATTGTGGCTGCTGTTGATGAAAAGGATGAGGCAAAAAAAGAATCTGCAAAAAAGGAGCTTGCAAAACTTAATGTCAATTGTGTAGCCTGCCATAATACAAAGGCAATAGTAGAAAAGAACCTGAGGGGAGAAGCGCAAAAGGATGTTTACTACAGCCCTGCCGGTA
>MHEL01000103.1:2786-3050 GCA_001803815.1 Nitrospirae bacterium RBG_19FT_COMBO_42_15
GCCATGGCGCGTATACGCCTCCTGATGGTGATGTTGTAATATGCAATACACTCTATGAAAGCTATCAGAATGCGTATAAGGCAAACGGAGGAACAGAGACGTGTCAGGACTGCCACATGAAGAAGAACAACAGGGGCCATACATTCCCCGGCGCTTATCAATTGGATATTGTGCAGGAAGGCATTGGTCTTGATGCGCAGATTATTGGAACAAAGCTTCATCCTGGCAAATGGGTTCCATCAATAATCGCAAATATCGGCCTCA
>MHEL01000103.1:3202-3957 GCA_001803815.1 Nitrospirae bacterium RBG_19FT_COMBO_42_15
CTCGGAGCATGGCAGATAAAGGATATTATTGATCTTACACTGCCGCCAAGAAAAACCACAAAAGAGACATTTGTAACAGAGCTTCCTGCTGATACAAAGAGCGCAGAGGTAGAGGTTAAGGTTACCTATTTCCCAGCGCCAAACAAGCCCATTGAGGTGCACAAGGTAGTAAAGAAGCTGAACTTTGAAAGATAGCCCGCTTTAAGGCTGAGCCCTTTCAGGGCTCAGCCTTAATCTATGTTGCCTTCAGCGCTGATATCAGGCTTTTTACCTTGCCGATTTTTACGCCCCTTCCCCTAATACTGCTTAAGAGGCTTGTTATAATCCTGCTCGGCCTTAAGTAGAATGACTTGTATGCATTAAATAATATTTTTTTTAGCTCGTCAGAAGACACATAATCCAGCCTCAGAACAGGATTCATGCAGTCGTATTTGTCCCAGTCATCTGTAATCAGCCTGTCTTTGATTTCATTATACAGCCTTGTTCCGGGATATGGCGTAAGTATGGTAAACTGGGCGCTGCCGGGGTTAAGTTTTTTTGCATATTTTATTGTCTCAAGCATCATTGCCTTTGTCTCTTTGATATCGCCAAATATAAAGCTCGCCATAGTCTCTATTTTATAATCCCTTAGCATCTCCACTGCCTGTCTTGCCTTGTCTGCGCTGTATTTTTTGTTATATGAATTAAGCACATCCTGATTAACACTCTCTATGCCCATGAAGATATGCCTGCATCCTGATTCAGACATCCATCTC
>MHEL01000103.1:4006-6083 GCA_001803815.1 Nitrospirae bacterium RBG_19FT_COMBO_42_15
ATCTCTTTTGAAATCTCAATAGTCCTGCTCGGTTTCATGGTAAAGTTATCATCCAAAAAGGCGATGCCGCTGAAACCGTATTTATTATTTAATAACTCTATCTCATTAACAACCAAATCAACGCTTCTTGCACGCCAGCCCATACTGGAAAAAGACGATGCGCAAAAAGAGCAGTCTAACGGACACCCCCTGCTTGTAATAATTGATGAGGTCTTCCTCTTAGCCATCTCCAAGGTATTATATCTGTCCATCTGCATCAGCTCCCTTGCAGGAAGCGGTATGGAATCTATGTCCCTTATTGCCGGCCTGTCGGGGTTTCTTCTGAACCGGCCATTTTCTTTATATGAAATGCCTTTTATTCCACTTAGTGAAAAGCCATTCTCAATCGTATCAATAAGCTCTAAAAAGGTATCTTCACCTTCATTCCGGACAACAAAGTCTATGCCGTCATTCATTACGGTATCTTCATCCATAAAAGTAACATGGGGACCGCCCATGACAACCTTTAAATTAGCCTTCTGTGCCTCCCTTGCAATCTGCAATGCATTCTTGTGCCTTGATGTATTCGCAGAGATGCCTACAATATCAAAGCCGTCAAAACTAAGGCCATCGTTTTGCACATTAAAATCATAGATCTCTACCTTATGGCCGGCATTTCTTAATACAGAGGCAATATAGCCGAGGCCGAGCGGGGGCAGGATAAAACCGACCTTGCTAAATACATTATCTGAGGCAGGGTATATTAAGAGCACATTCATAAGAAGCAACTATACTGATTTTTTAGTTTTCAGTCAATCACAAACCTTTTTCATATTAATAAAAAAGGGCAGGTGGAAGAACACCACCTGCCCTTTTTTTATCGCAACTGCCTTAATTAAAAAGAGGAAGCGCCCATTTTAAGTTTATTTTTCAGGGGCTGTGATTGCCTTAAGCTCTCCATCAGAAAGCTCTGCCTTTTTCTTAAGATTCCAGGAGCTTATCCATTTTTTAAACACATCAAAATTCTTCTTTCTCTCGTCATCTGCAGAGCCGAGATATTGATGCATATTCCCGGGCTTCCCGTCTTTTGTATTTTTTCCATCATCAAGCCTGCGCATCATAGCGCCAGCATCCGAGCCATTTATGAACATCATAATGTTCTTATAATTTTCCATTTTAGGCCCCTTCATTATTTTCTTATACTTTTCCTTGTCCTTATCAAATTCCTCTAATGTGGGGGCATCTTTGTCATGGCAGACCAGACACTTTGATGCCATAATAGGTTTTATATCCTTTTCATAAGTAGCCCCATAAACAGTTAATGGGGAAAGCAAAACCATTGCAGCAATAATAATCCATAGCCTCATATTTTATTCCTCCTTGTGTATAAAGTTGCTTCCATTTTAGTATTAAATCATCATCCATCTTCTTAACTATCAAATAAAAACTTGACAAAAACAAGCAATCAAGGTTGGAGGGGCGCTGAGCACCGCCTTTAAAATTGGTTCTGTTTTTGGCCCCTCCAAAGCTGAGTTATAACTGCTTATTTCGTGAGGCGAGAAGGAATACACTTCTCGCCTCACAATAAGCATTATCCCTGCTATTTTTTCTTCTTCTTTTCCTCTTCCTTCTTCTTTTCCTCTTCTTTTTTCTTTTCTTCTTCCTTCTTCTTCCGTTCCTCTTCGCTCTTCTTTCTCTCATCTTCCTCTTTCTTCTTGTTGTCATCATCTCCAGTCTTGGGCGGCGTGATTACAGGCGGTTGCGCTGGCGGCGCAGTTGAAGCAGCATTAACAGTTATGTTTACGCTCGCTGAAGCAGTCTGTCCCGCTGTATCTGTAACCTTAAGTGTAGCTCTAAATATTCCTGCAGAACTGTATGAGGTTGATGCATTCACGCCAGCAGCATCTATGCTTCCATTTGATGTGAAATCCCATTCATATTTGGCTATGGTGCCTGTTGAACCTGAACCGCTTAAAGCAACTGATTCGTTGATATTAACAGTTGCCTTTGAAGCTGTTATCCTGGCTGTTGGCAGCGCAGGAGCTGGCGGAGGCGCAGGCGCTGATACAGTAATTGTGACAGATGCGCTGCCTGTCTG
>MHEL01000103.1:6111-6383 GCA_001803815.1 Nitrospirae bacterium RBG_19FT_COMBO_42_15
ACCTTGTAAGAGCCAGCAGCAGCATATGTGGTTGATGCTGTTGCGCCGGTTACATCAAAACTGCCATTGCCGTCTAAATCCCACTCATATTTACTTATACCCTTATCATCTGTTCCTGTGCCGTTGAATGCTGCGGTCTCGCCTACTGTAAAGGTTGTTTTGGCAACTGTTATTGCTGCTGTTGGCGGAGCATCTACTGGCGCACTTACAGTTATATTTACAGATGCGCTGCCTGTCTGGCCAATGGTGTCTGTAACCTTCAGCGTCACCTT
>MHEL01000103.1:6444-6768 GCA_001803815.1 Nitrospirae bacterium RBG_19FT_COMBO_42_15
CTTATCATCTGATGAAGTTTGACCGCTGAATGCTGCTGTTTCATTTACTGTAAAGGTTGTTTTAGCAACTGTTATCTTAGCAACAGGCAAAGCGTCTGTTACAGGCGGCGGGGCTGGTTTGCTTGCAGAACTGCTTGGATTGGTATTTGCGTTTATCTCAGCAAGATTAGTAGCCCCATCGCCATCTGAATCAAGTCCTTCCGCTGCCTTGATAGCCGATGCTGATATAGCCGAAGTTCCCCACACCGCCTTTCCATACGAGGTAGCATCTACTGCCTTCTTTGATGCGCCATGGCAAAGGCTGCAGTTGCCAAGTGTGGAGCT
>MHEL01000104.1 GCA_001803815.1 Nitrospirae bacterium RBG_19FT_COMBO_42_15
AAAAAGCCTGTCCCAATTTCTATAATCTATTTTTGAAACAATAATCATCATACCAATCCCTATTACTGCCCATATCATCTGCCTCTTTAAAAAGAAAAAGAGGTCATTCATTTTCTTTAATGCAGGAATAGCGCTTGATGAATATATCATTAATATGCCTATAGCAGTAAGGATAGTAACAATTATAAAAAGGCTGTAATTCATGTTTTTAGAGTTAATCATAGCTAATAACAAAAAGGCTAAGGGCTAAAGGCAAAGGGTTGATGCCTTAAGCCTTTCGCCCTTAGCCTTTAGCCTTATTTTCTCCACTGCCTCTTTAAACACCCTTCCCCTCTCTTCATAATTCTTGAACATATCAAAGCTTGCGCATGCAGGAGATAAAAGCACAACATCGCCTTTATCCGCCTTGTGGGACGCAATATTTACAGCATCCTCAAGGCTTGAAGCAAAGATTGTATCTGTAAGGCCGCCGACCGCGTCTGCAATCTTATCCTTTGCCTTGCCTATTAAAATAAGACACTTCACCTTTTCCTTTACAAGCCCTCTTAATGGCGTAAAATCCCCTCCCTTATCAAGCCCGCCTGCTATCAGGATAACAGGCTCTGAAAATCCCTCCAATGACTTTACAACTGCTCCAACATTTGTCCCTTTAGAATCATTTATGTATTTAACGCCGTCAATTGTCTTCACAAGCTCAAGCCTATGCTCAAGCCCTGCAAATCTTTTTAGCGCAGGCCTCATAAATTCAACAGGACACCCTGATAATTGCGCTGCTGCAATTGACGCCATTGCATTCTCAATATTATGAACACCCTTTATGCCAAGCTCGTCTGTTTTTATTACAATCTCATCCTTGCCGCTGATATTTGAAGCAATATCACCGCCTTTAATATATACGCCTCTCTCTACACTTTTCAATCTGCTGAAAAGTATAATCTCTGATTTTATATTTTTTATGATGTCTGATGTATAAGCATCATCAGCATTTAGTATTGCAAAATCATCCTTATCCTGATTTTCAAAGAGCCTTGCCTTTGCCCACACATATTCATCCATTGAATCATAGCGGTCAAGGTGGTCAGGTGTTATATTCAACAAAACTGCTGTCTTTGGCCTGAAATCCCTTATTGTCTCAAGCTGAAAACTGCTTATCTCTGCTACTGCTGCATCCCATTTTTTATCTGACAGCACAGCATCAGTTAAGGCTGTGCCGAGATTGCCTCCAACAAACACATTTCTTTTATATGCCTTTATTAACTCGCCTGTCAGTGTTGTTACAGTGGATTTACCATTGGTGCCTGTAATGCCAATAATCGGCGACTTAAGAAGATTATATGCAAGCTCTATCTCGCTTATAACAGGTATCCCCTTTTCTTTTGCCTTGAGCAGATATTTAGACTTATATGGAACTCCGGGGCTTATGATAATCAGGCCGCTCTTTAAAAAGGTTTCAAGATTATGCGCGCCGAGTTCGTAGCTGATATTAAGCCCTTTAAGCCGGGATATGGCATCAGCAAGCCTGTCTTTGTCTGCCGTATCTGTAACAGTAACCTTTGCGCCTTCTCTTAAAAGAAGCCTTACAGCAGATACCCCGCTCCTTGCAAGGCCGACAACAAGAACATTTTTATTTTTAAGATTTAATTTCATTCTTTTATCCTTATCCTTTGTAGCCGCAGGCTTTAGCCTGCCTTTAACGCAACCTAAAGGTTGCGGCTACCATTGGTATTAGAACAGGCTTCCCGCCTTCCCTATCTCAGCTTCAAAGTGCTCAAACTTAATAATGCAAGCACAATTGCAATTATCCAGAACCTTACAATAATCTTTGGCTCATCCCATCCCTTTAATTCAAAATGGTGATGTATTGGCGCCATTCTGAATACCCTCTTTTTTGTAAGCTTGAATGACGCCACCTGAAATATCACAGAGAGGGTTTCAATTACAAAGAGACCGCCGACAAGGAGCAAAAGAAGTTCATGTTTAGATATAACAGCAACAGTTCCAAGGGCGCTGCCGAGCGGAAGAGAGCCGATATCGCCCATGAATACAGATGCAGGATATGCATTGAACCACAAAAATCCAAGACCAGCGCCGATCATCGCGCCGCATAAAACAGCCAGCTCGCCAGCGCCTGCAATATATGATAGCTGCAGATATTCTGAAAATAATAAATGGCCTGCAACATAGGTGACAATCGTATAGGAAAAAGCAGCCACTATAAAAGGCCCTATTGCAAGGCCGTCAAGGCCGTCAGTAAGATTAACGGCATTGGAGGCGCCGACAATCACAAATATTGCAAAGGGTATATAAAACCAGCCAAGGTCAGGCGTTATCCTTTTTAAAAAAGGCACGCTGAGCTTTGTTGAATAAGCTGGAAGATGATATAAGATAACACCAATTATCAGCGCGGCCAGAATCTGTAAGCCGAATTTATATCTTGGCGCCAGCCCCTCTGACCTCTTTTTTATAAATTTTAAATAATCGTCCAAAAATCCTATTCCGCCAAAGCTGAGGATAGAGAAAATCACAAGCCATACATATAGATTTGAAAGGTCTGCCCATAGGAGTGTAGGCACAATTATGCCAATGAGCAGCATCACACCGCCCATTGTAGGCGTCCCTGATTTTTTTATATGCGCCTTTGGCCCGTCCTCCCTTATGCGCTGGCCTATCTGCCATCTCTGCAAGGTCCTGATCATCCACGGCCCTATAATCAATGTAAGAATTAAGGCTGTAATTATTGCATAGGCGGTCCTGAATGTTATGTATCTGAATACATTAAAGCCTGAAAAATATGTGTGAAGCGGGTATAATAAATGATATAGCATCTATTCCTTTGTATCCCCCTTTATAAGCCCCTCTGCTATCTTCTCCATAGCCATCTTCCTTGAACCTTTAATTAGTATTGTATCGCCGGCCTTTGCATACCTGTTTAATATATCCAGCGCCTCCTGATGGTCAACACATACAAATATATTATTTTCGCTCATCCCTGATTCAACAGCTCCTGTTACAATGAACTTAGAAAGATTGCCCATTACTATTAAATAATTAATCCCGAAATCAACAACCTTCCTGCCTGTATTCAGGTGCGCATCTTCAGCATAGCCTCCAAGCTCAAACATATCGCCAAGAACTGCGAATGTCCTTCCGCTGTTTTTAAAATTTGAAAGAAGCATTATTGCAGCCTCCATAGAAGCAGGATTTGCATTGTAGGAGTCATCTATAATCCTTAAACCTGAATTCAGCAGCCTTAACTCTGAACGCATCTTAAAAGGCTCAAATTTTTCAAGCCCTTCCTTTACATCCTCAAGGTCAAAATTAAAGAGCAATGCAGCAGCGGCTGCTGACAGGGCATTATAAATATTGTGTCTTCCAAGCATGGGCAGTATAATGCCTATGCCATCCTTTCCCTTCTGTATTGTGAAGGATGTCTTCCCTAATTCATCAGCCTTTATATTTATTGCCCTTACATCTGCCCCATACTCAATTCCAAAGGTTACAACCTTGCCCCTCATCTTTGATGCTGCCTTTAAAGAATTTGCATCATCAGCATTTATCACTGCAGTATCGCTCTCAGAAAGGAACTCTAAAAGCTCGCTCTTTGCCTTTATTACATTCTCTAAATTCCCCAAACCCTCAAGGTGCGCTGGCCCGATATTAGTTATAACGCCGATATTCGGCTGAGCTATCTCGCACAGCCTTGTTATCTCGCCAAGTCCGCTCATGCCCATCTCAATCACACCAGCCTGATGATTCTTTTTTAATCTTAGCAGTGTAAGAGGCACGCCGATATGATTATTCAGATTTCCCTCATTTTTGACAATAAACAGCCTCTGGCTGAGTATCCTTGCAATCATCTCCTTTGTTGTAGTCTTGCCATTTGTACCTGTTACAGCGCACAAAGAGATTGTGTGCTTCTGCCTGTGAAATGCAGCTAACTCCTGCAAAGCGTATAATGTATCGGATACTGCAATCAATGCCTTTGAGTTATCTGCTGCTCCTTTTACAACCTTCTCAATCTGAGATTCATTAATAACAGCGCCTGCTGCGCCATTTGCAAATGCCTGTTCTACAAAATCGTGTCCGTCAAACCTATCGCCCTTTATTGCGATAAAAAGCTCGCCCTTCTTAATGCTCCTTGTGTCAATGGAGACCCCTGAGATTGACAGTCTCTTATCCCCTCTCACCAGCCTTCCCTTTGAGGCTGAGAGTATCTCATTTATATTAAGCGCATCTTTCATTTCAAGTGTTTTCGTCATAAAGTCTTATCAGCCTGTTAAAAACTCACCCTTCGAGAACCTCAGGGTGAACGGCTGGCTCATTGATTTCATTGTATATCTCCCTTTCATGCTGTGTATATCTTCCGTTCATGCTGAGCTTGTCGAAGCATAAGCAGCGTTTTTTCAACAAGCTGTTACTACTTATTACTTACAACTGTTTTTATTGCCTCCCTCGCTATTTCCCTGTCATCAAAATGGCTCTTTTTATCGCCGATAATCTGATAATCCTCGTGTCCCTTGCCGGCAATAACAACAATATCATCTTTTCTTGCAAGCTCTACTGCTTTGCAAATTGCCTCTCTCCTGTCAGGCATAATAAGATAATCAGGCTTCTTTCCATTCTTTATTCCTTTAATTCCTTCTTCTATCTCTTTGATAATCTCCATCGGATCTTCGCTCCTTGGATTATCAGATGTAATAATCACAATGTTACTTGCTTTTCCTGCTGTCTCTCCCATCTTTGGCCTTTTACCTTTGTCCCTGTCGCCGCCGCAGCCAAATACCGTTATAATTCTTCCATTGGCAAATTCCTTTACAGCCTCAAGCAGCCTTTTTAAGGCATCTTCTGTATGGGCATAGTCAACCACTACAGCAAAATCCTGCCCTTCCTCTATCTTTTCAAACCTGCCTGAGATATTCTCCACTGCCCTTATGCCGTCAGCAATTATGCTGTTGTCAAAGCCGAGAGCCTGTCCAACGCCGATTGTTGAAAGGATATTATTTATATTATACTTCCCTGTTAATTTAGATTCTATAGGAAAGATTCCCTTTTGTGTTACTGCCTTAAATGCAATACCGTTAATGTCCATCCTAACATCATCAGGCCTGATATCCGCATCCCTGCTGAAGCCGTATGTAACTGCCTTTACCTTTATTGCGTCCAATATTCTCTTGCTGTAGGGGTCGTCAATATTTATTATCCCAACCTTCTTCACCATCTTGCCCCTTTCATTACTCAGTGAGGTAAAGAGTTTGAGCTTTGCACTAAAATAGCCTTCCATTGTCTTATGAAAATCAAGGTGGTCCTGCGTAAGGTTCGTAAATACTGCTATGTCAAACTCGCAGTCAGCAACCCTGTTTAGCTCAAGCGCATGGGAAGAGACCTCCATTACAGCATACTCGGCTCCAGATTCTATTATCCTGTGGAGATATTTCTGCAGGTCTGCTGATTCGGGTGTAGTATGGGGCGCCTGTATTGTTTCATCACCGATTATATATGAGATGGTGCCGAGGAGGCCGCATCTCTTGCCTGCCTTCTCAATAATAGCTTTAATGAGGTAGGATGTTGTTGTCTTGCCGTTTGTGCCGGTAATGCCTATCATGCGGAGCCTCCTGCTCGGATAGCCGTAAAACTGCGCAGATAAAAGCGCAAGGACATTCCTTGCATCAGGCACTGATATTACAGTAATATCTTTTTCAGGCGTTTCAATAGCCCCTTCAGTCACAATTACCGATGCCCCCTTTCTTATTGCATCAGCAATATACTTACGTCCGTCTGTTTTAAAGCCATGGATTGCCACAAACAGAGAATCCTTCTTCACCTCCCTTGAATCATAGGTGATATCCTTAACCTGTCTTTCAAGCCCTCCTGAGACATTTGGCTTATTCAAGACTTCTAATAACTCCTTTAATATCATTCCCTCTTTACCCCGTTAGAAAATCCTGCGGCTATAAATGACTGCGAGAACTGCCCCGTTAAAGGATCTATTTCTGACGGGACATCCTTTCTAACGGGGTTTACCATAAGAACTCTTTCTTCATTTGTAGAAGGGGCATTAAGATAGATAAGCACATCCTCTGCTATACTCTTAAATACCGGAGCCGCCACACTGCCGCCCCATCCTGCCCCTTCAGGGCTGTCTATTACAACCAATAGCACTATCTGCGGGTCTTCTGCAGGCGCATAGCCTATGAATGAGCTTACAAAGTATTTATCTGAATATAGCCCTGTTTTTGAATCTATCTTCTGGGCAGTCCCTGTCTTTCCAGCAACCCTGTAACCCTCAATGGCTGCCTTCTCGCCAGTGCCGCCTTCAACTACACTCGTCAGTATCCTCGTCATCTCTGCCGCTGTTTCTGCAGATATCACCCTCTTTTTTATTTCAGGATAGACCTTTTTTTCAATCCTGTCCTCGTCCCTTATTTCAGAAACCACATAGGGCTTCATCATCCAGCCGTTATTTGCAACAGATGAAAAGGCTGTTATGAGCTGGATTGGCGTAACGCCTATCTCCTGTCCTAATGATACGGAGCCGATTGACCTCTTTGACCATTCCCTTGTCTGCCGCAAAATCCCCTTTGACTCCCCTGAAATATCTATATCTGTCATCTCTCCGAAACCAAAGGATTTAAGATGCGAATAAAGCCTCTCCTTGCCGAGCCTCATGCCTATCCTTACAGCGCCTACATTGCTTGACCTTTTTATAACATCTCGAAAGGAGAGCCTGCCCTTCTCCTTTACTGTATCGTGTATAATCTCTCCATCTATATCAATCTTATCCTCGCCAAAAAACATCGGCTCAGACGGCGTTGCAACCTTATCTTCTAATGCCGCAGATGCTACAAACACTTTTAATGTTGAGCCTGGCTCATAAGGGTCAGACACAATCCTGTTTCTCCACTCTCCAGGGGCATATTTTATAAACTCATTTGGATTAAAAGACGGCTTTACAGCCATAGCGAGTATCTCGCCTGTCTTTGGATCCATGCCGATAACAATGCCCCTCTTTGCATGGGTCTTTTGAATCGCCTTATCAAGCTCCCTCTCGCAAATATATTGTATGCTCTCATCTATAGTGAGGACAATATCCTTGCCCTTTACAGGCGGCGTATATCCTGAGCTTGGAAATATGTGCGCTCCTCTCGCATCCCTTTCAAGTACAACAAAGCCCTCTTCTCCCTTTAAAAACTCATTGTATCTTGCCTCTATTCCTGAAAGCCCTTTATTATCAAGGCCTGCAAAACCTATAAGGTGGCCGAGAAGCTCTTTTTTTGGATAGAATCTCTTGCTCTCTTTTATAAAACCTATCCCTTCTAAATTCTCATTTTTAATCTTTGCTGCAATATTCGGGTCTATCTTTCTTGCTATCCATACAAAGCCTTTGTCGCTCTTTAGCTTCTTCTCCAGAACCCTCCAGTCCTCGTTTAAGAATCTTGAAAGCCTCTTTGCTGCTTCATGAGAATTCTCTATTTCAGAAGGAACTGCATATACAGACTCAACATCTAAATTTACTGCTAATATCCTTCCCTTCCTGTCGTATATTGTCCCTCTCAAAGGCTCTAATACTACAGTCTTCTGATGCTGGCGCACTGCAATCCTTGAGAGATCATTATTCTTTATTGCCTGAAGATAAAAGAGCCGTGAAACACCTGCTGACAGCCCAACGGCAATGATAATGGCAAGCAGAAGGATTCTCACCTTTGCCTGTTTAGAAAACCTCTCTGCTGTCTTTCTATCATCCACCTTTATGACCTCGGTTTATTCAGCCCTTTCAATTCTGTTTTTGTTAATTTATAATCCTTTTCAGCTTCTCCAATCATAACCTGCGGAAGCCTTATCTCCCTTACCACAATCAAGCTGCCCTTTTCAGGCCTCTTCATTCCAAGGTCTGCTGCTGCAATCTTTTCTATCCTTTTTAAAGATGAGAGGCTCGCAACCTCTGTAAGGAGCTCTGCATTCCTGCGGCTAAACTCTGCCTTTTCTTTGCGGAGCCTTTCTATATTATAACCAACCTCCACAATCATTACCCTCTGCCAGACATAGGTGATAAAAACAAACATTAGCATAACAACAATTATTAATGTCTGAAAGGCGCTGTTTATATTATCTTCGCTATTTTTTTTAAATAAACTCATGCGCACACCTGCAGCTTTTCTGCTGCCCTGAGCTTTGCGCTCCTTGACCTTGGATTTGCATTAATCTCTTCTTCTGCCGGAGCAACAGGCTTCTTTGTTATAATCTTCATACTCGGCTTTATGCCGCACTGGCATATAGGAATCCTCGGCGGACAAACGCAGCCCTTCTCCAGCCTCTGAAATGTCCTCTTTACAATCCTGTCCTCTAAGGAATGAAAGGATATGACGCACATCCTTCCTTTTGGCTTTAA
>MHEL01000105.1 GCA_001803815.1 Nitrospirae bacterium RBG_19FT_COMBO_42_15
CCATGCAAAGAATGAGAGAGACTCAAAGAGCCCGACAAACGGCGCATGGCCTGAGACAGACCATCTGTAGGCAAGAAAGGCTGTGTGAAACAAAAGGCCTGCGGAAATTGATGAGAAGCCGATTATGTAAGAGACCCTTCTTTTAGATAAGAGCTGGTCAATATAAGAAACTGTCCCGATGAAATAAAAGCCAAGCGCAATATAATATATGCTTAAAGATTGTTCAACATTTAGCAACGAATTTATACACCTCCTCATTTACCCTGTCTCTATCGTAGTCCAGTGTTATTATATGGCCTGAACGTTCAAGCCAGACAACCTTTTTATCTGTTGAAGCAGCATTCTTATAAATATATTCCGGACCCTTTTCAGAAAGGTCTATATCGCCTTTTGATTGTATAATCAGGATTGGGCATGTAATTTTTGGTAATAATTCCCTCCCTTCTTTCATGGTATCAATAAGATGTTTAAGGGTATTTACTGGATAAAATTCATAAAATGGGTTGTTCTCATCTACAGACGGATCTTTTATATCAGGCGGATGCTGTTTTTTTATATAAGAATAAAAGAGAAAGGCATTCAGAAATTTTATCTGGCTTTCAACTGAAAGCATGTTCATTCCCTTATTTTTAAGATACACAGCAGGGCTTAGAAGGGCTATACCATCAACCTGATGATTGGCAGCAAGCCTTATTGCAATGGCGCTTCCAATGGAAAATCCTGCTATATAGACAGTTCTATATTCCTTTTTCATCCTTCTCAGCGCATCCTCTGCTGCCTTGTACCACTCCTCTTTTGTCGTCTTTTTCAGCTCCCTCGGCGTGCTGCCGTGGCCAGGCAGTAGAATGCCGTAAGAGCTGATATTGCGTTCTGATAGATATCTTCCCAGCGGAAGCATCTCCTTTGATGTGCCTGTGTATCCGTGAATCAGGAGCACAGCGGTATTCCCCTTTTTAAATTCAAATGGGCCTATGCCTTTTATCAGACCTGTGGCGCTATCAATATTTAATTTTTTAATGCTCTTTGATAATGCATAATTTATATACAGCAAATAGCCGCCGTAGGAACCAAAAAATAAAAGAAATAATAATAGAAGATATAGTTTAATATTCATGCTAAAACCTATTTAACACATATATCATCAGATTTAGCCAGAGGGGTCAGATGCAAGGCGGAGCGAGGACTCGCACCGCAGCATACTAACTCGTATGTGAGGATGCGAGGCCGAAGCGACAACGCAGCAGATGACCCCTATCGCTAAATCTGAATTAGTTGCTGCTGATTTTGTAATACTTCAGCTTCTCCCAGAGCGATTTCCTGCTAATCCCAAGTATCCTCGCTGCCTCAACCTTGTTCCAGTTTGTCCTCTCCAGCACCCGCAGGAGATGATTTGACTCTGTCTTTGAAAGCACCTCTTTTAATGATGGAATCTCTCCTCCCTTTTCAGCAATGGGCGCCCCCTCTCCAACCGCGGTAATAAGGTCTATTGATTTTATTACATCCCCTGTTGCAAGGGCAACCGCCCTTTCAATGATATTCTCCAATTCCCTTATATTTCCCGGAAAGTCGTAGTCCATTAATGTCTTTATCGCTTCTGATGAGAGCATAGCAACTCTTCCAAGCCTCTCATTGAATTTCTTTAAGAAGTGTTCAACAAGAAGAGGTATGTCCTCTTTTCTATCTCTAAGCGGAGGCAGAAAAATCGGGATTACCTTTAATCTGTAAAAAAGGTCTTCCCTGAATTTTCCCTCTCCAACTAATTTTTCAAGGTCCATCTTTGTTGCAGAGATAAGGCGGACATCTGTCTTTATTGTCTCCTCGCCGCCGACCCTTTCAAATTCATGCTCCTGCAAAACCCTGAGGAGCTTTACCTGGATAGACGGAGGGATATCGCCAAGCTCATCTAAAAAAATTGTGCCGCCGCTTGCAATCTCAAATCTTCCGAACCTCTTTCTGATAGCGCCTGTAAATGCGCCCTTTTCATGGCCAAAGAGCTCGCTCTCTAAGAGGGCCTCTGTAAGCGCAGCGCAGTTCACCTTAACAAAGGGTTTTGCCTTTCTTGCGCTATTCTGATGGATAACGCTTGCGACAAGGCCCTTGCCTGTCCCGCTCTCGCCCATTATAATGACATTTGAGTCTATCTTGCTCACCCGCTCAATAATATCAAAGAGCGACTGCATCTTCTTGCTTCTGCCAATGATATTGAAAAGGGAGTATCTCTCCTCTGCATGGCTCTTTAATAACTGATACTCCCTCTTTAATGTCTGGTGCCCGACTATCTTCTCTATGCGCATTATCAGGTCTTCTATTGAGAAGGGCTTTGTAATATAATCATAAGCGCCAAGTCTCATTGCGTTTACAGCGTCCTCTACCTTTCCATAGCCTGTCATCATTATTACCTCTGTTTCAGGATAGAGCCTTTTAACTTCCTTCAGTATCTCAATGCCGTTTTTCCTCGGAAGCCTGATATCGCATAGAACAATATCGTGCTCCTTTTTATTTATGAGGCTGCCTGCCTCAAGACCGTCATCTACAACAGTCACTGTCCAGCCCCTCTTTGCTAATGCGTCAGAGATTGTAATCCTGAGGATTTCATCATCTTCAACCAATAATATTGAAGGCTTAATCATAAACTATTTGTCCTTTACCGGAAGTTCAATAATAAAGCTTGTGCCGTCGCTGCTGCTTTCAACTATTATCATGCCGTTATGCTCCTTTATTATGCTCTGGGCAATGGTGAGCCCAAGCCCGAGGCCTGTGCCTTCTTCACTGTTTTTTGTTGTAAAAAAAGGCTCAAATATCCGTTCAATGTCTTCCTCTGGTATGCCTATCCCTATGTCACATATAGTTATCCGCACAATCCTGTTGTCAGCCTCTCCTTTGATAATCAATACCCCTTCTTCGCCCATTGCCTCAACTGCATTGAGCATTATATTTATCATTGCCTGGACAAGCTGCAAAGGATTTGCCTCAATCATTGGAAAAGATGGGGGCAGCTCCTTTGATATTTTTATCTTTGCAATGCTCATCCTGTAACTAATAAAACCCACGGCCTCCTCTATAACCTCTTTAATATCTACAGGGATAAAGATTGTTTTTTCGTACCTTGAAAAGCGCAGGAGGTTCTCTGCCATAATCTTGCAGGTAAGAGATGATGCCTCTATTGCCTTGATATAGTCCTGGCAATTTTCAAGCCCTGCAGGAAGCAGTTTAGAGATCTTATTCATCTGTTTGATTGTCAGTTGTGTATTATAAAGGATGTTCAGGATTGGCTTGTTCAAATCTTCTGCAATCTTTGAGCTCAGCTCGCCGATTGCTGCAAGCCTTCCGGAGCGAAGCAATTGGGCATGTGTCTTTCGCAGCTCTATATTTGCCATCTCAAGTTTCTCATTCAGTTTTGTCAGTTCCCTCGCCTTTGTCTGCACCTCCGCATCCCTGTATCTGACCGCCTTTATCATCTGGTTTATAGCGCCCGCCAGCATCTTTATCTCTCCTTTAGCTGACACATCCGCCTCTTTTGAAAAATCACCAACTGCAACGGCTTCTACAACATCTACAATCTTCTCTATTGGGTTGGTAATGCCTCCTGCAATAAAGTAGCTTCCAAAACCTATGCCGGCAATGCCAATAAGAATAACAGCAACAGCTATATAGGCAACCCTTCTTGAAGAAGCATGGGTTTCGTTTGTGCTTTGTGTTGCAAGAATATACCATTCAAAACCCGGCATTGCAAGAAGCCCTTTCAGCGGAGCGTAGCTAATAAATGAATCTATCCCATTATGGTCTATTTCCCGGATTATGCCCCTTTCCCCCTTTTTCGCCTTCTGAAAGGCATTTAGATTGCCGACATTTGTAAGAAAGCTGGCAGCAGACCCTTTTTCATCGGCAATCACAACACCATCTCCCCTTGCCAGCAGGACAGAACCACTCTTGCCTATTCCCATATTTTTCATATCCTCAACCAGGACATCCATTTTTACCTCAGCATGAAGCATACCCCTGAATCTTTTAGCGCTGTTGAATACAGGCGCTGAAAAGCTTACTACCGAAACCCCGTCTGAAAATTCTGAGATGCGCGGCTCTTCTACATACGCAGGGCTTGCCAGCGCTCTCTTTTTAAACCAGTCGCTGTTTGCCGCATCAATCCCGATGCTCTCATCATTTGATGAGGCAATCACGACTCCGTTTTCATCTGTAAGTCCGAGCCATGAGAATGTATAGTATTGTTTTATCACCTCTTTCAAAAGTGCGTTTCTTTTTTTATTGTCAGCGCTGTCCTTAATCAGAGGAAGCTTTGAATACAGGATAGCATTGTTCCATTTAAAATAAATTAAAGTTTCAAGCCTTCGGGACAGCTTATTTTCAACCTCCAATAACTCCTCTTTTGCATGTTCTGCAAGCTCGTAGCTGATAGTTTTATAAATAACAACACTCGCCGTTATCAGCGGGCTTATCCCGAATAGACATAAAAACAATATTACACGGCCCCTGAGTTTATTAAATGACTTCAAGATTTAAATTGACTCCTTTATCTGCATATCTGTTTCTACTTCCCTTTTCGGAATTGTTATCTTAAAGGTTGTGCCCTTATTGACCTCGCTTAACACATCAATCTTGCCGTCCAATTTTTCTATAATCCCGTAGCTGACAGAAAGTCCAAGCCCTGAGCCGACGCCGACGTCCTTTGTTGTAAAAAAGGGGTCAAATATCTTTGAGAGATTCTCCTTTGTTATGCCTATGCCGGTATCGGATATGCTAAGCATAATATGTTTTTCTAAATCAACGCTTCTTATAGAAAGGATGCCGCCGTCAGGCATTGCCTGAATGGCATTGATTACAATGTTCAATATCACCTGCTGCATATGGTGGTAGTCAATCAGATATTCATGGGTGTTGCAGTTTAGATCAAGCCTGAGATACACATTCTCCTTTTTCATTTTATACTCAACAAGCCTTATGGTATCAAGGATAATATCATCCATCATATTTGGTGAAAATTCCAATTTATGCTCCTTTGCAAAACCAAGGAGCTGCTTTACAATAATCTCTACCCTCTTTAATCCCTTGTCTATCAGGCCGAGATACTTCTCCCTTAATCCTTTATCATCCCCGTCTGAATGCATCGCCTTCACGCAGTTGAACATGCCTGCTAAGGGATTGTTTATCTCATGGGCAATGCCGGATGCGAGCTGGCCTAAGGACGCCATCTTTTCCGTTCTTTCCATTAAAAGATGGTGCTGGGCCGCTAATTTTTTATTTGCCGCCTCCAATTTCATGATCATTGAATTAAAGCTTCTTCCCATCTTGCCGAGTTCGTCATCAACATTAACATCAACCCTTGCTGTGAGGTCGCCGTTCTCAACCTTTGCCATTGTCTCTACAAGCCCGTCCACAGGCCTTAAAATAACCCTTCTTATGAGGAACTCAAGGACAAGCCCCACTAATATAATGGTGATAAGCGAGATAATTATGACCCTGTTGCGGTTGCTCCTGATGGCCTCATTTACACCCTTCATTGATGTGGATATCCGCAGTATCCCTCTGATGTTATGGTCAGACCCGTGGCACCTCTGGCATTCCCTCTGATTTATTAAAGGCTGTAAAAGCGTGAGGAGATCCCTGTCTTCGTCCTTCTCATAATAGGATATATTCTTCCCTGTTTCAAAAATCCCCTTAAAGTAATATGAAAGAAAAGGGTCATTGCCGTCAAGAAAATTGGCCGGCCTTTCCCTCTCCTTAACAAATTTAAACTCCTCGCTCTTTTTCAGCACCGTTTCAATTGTATTAAAATCTGTAAAAGCCAGCATACCATCCCTTTTTATAATCTCAAGCCGCTCAACCTCTTTGCTGTTTCTGATATCTGCAAGGAGCCGCCTTATCAGGTCTACCCTTCCCTCTATCATGTAGTTCTGGATGCTCTTTTCAATAGATGTTGCAAGGAGCTTTACCTTAATCTGGTTTTGCTCAAGCATGTCCTTTGATTCTTTATCTATCTGGATTATGGTGATAGTGCCGAATCCAATAAAGAGGGCAACCATAACAACACTTAAGATTTTGACATCAAGGTTGTTTCTGAACATAATCAAAATTATAGCACAGATAGCCTGTTCGGCACAATGAGGCAGGTTTTAAATAAATCAACGGCCTGATATTTCTAAAAGCCTTTTAGGATTTAATATAACAATCTTTCCTTCAACAGATTTTAAAACCCCCTCTTTCTTGAGTCTGCTCATAACCCTGATTGTGGTCTCAACAGTGGTGCCGGCCATCTCAGCAATATCCTGCCTTGTCAAATGCATGGTCAGCGTTATGCCTTTCTCATCCTTTTCGCCGCCCTTTTCAGCAAGCTTTAGAAGTATGGAGGCTATCCGCCTTTCCACCTTTTCCACTGCAAGATTTTTCATCATGGTATGGGCATCCCTTAACTTGCTGCCAAGGTATATTACCGCCTCGGATGCCATAGCCGGGTATTTGTCAATAAGATCAAAAAGACATTTGTGGGGAAGCTTTAGGACTGCGGTCTGCGGTTCCATTGCCTGCGCAGAGGCAGGGTAAGGTTTTTTGTCAAACACAGCAACGCCGCCGAATATCTCGCCCGGCGAAGATAGGTCAAGGATAATATCCTTGCCTGATGCAGAGTGCTTCATAATGCGGACCTCCCCGCTCTTTACAATGCAAAGCCACTCAGCAGTGTCGCCTTCCATAAAAATATATTCGCCCTTGTCAAAGACCTCTTCTTTCAGACATTCAGCGGTCTTGTCTATATCATCATCTGTAAGGGATGAAAAAAGCGGTATCTTTTTTATGAGATCCTTCTTTTCCATACACCGTCCTTTCATTCTACAATAAGAAGTTGAAACCCCTTGTTATAGATATGCTTTCCCTCAAACATAAAAGCCCCGCCTCTCACCATACCTCTCCCCTCTTAGAGGAGAGGATAAAGATGAGGGGGCGGGGCTTTTTATAGCCTTTTGTCTTTTTTTATTTATTTTGCAAGGCTTCTGATAAATGCAATTGCATTCCAGCGGTCATCCTCGCTTAACATTTTCTCATAAGGCGCCATGCCTGTGTTTGGGCTTCCCTTTGTTACAACCTTGAACAAGTCATCATCTGTCTTCTTTGACATCAATGCCTTGTCTGCGAAGTTCCTTGGCTTTGGTGTTAATGCTGCGCCTGCTGCGCCGTCGCCCTTGCCTGCATCACCATGGCACATTGCACAGTTTGCTGCAAAAACTGTTTTTCCCTTTGCTGCGTCACCCTTTGCAAATGCAACAACTGCAAATGCTACTGTCATTGCTACTACTAATAAAACAACTAAAGCTTTCTTAAACATCTTAATTTCCTCCTTTTAATTTTTATAAGATTAAATTTGAATTGATTTTTTTGTCAACTCTTTATTAACTAAGGAAATCCCTCTACCTTCACCCCCTTTCGCATTGCTAATACGAATCTAACAATTGAAAACTATAGCTTACTTTAATAAAACTTGTCAAGTGCTTTTTTAAAAAGCCTCAAAAATTGATATGGACTTTCAGTTTTTGCTATGGCAGTATTGTCTGCAGATTGTAAACCTGAACAAGGGAGGCTTTATGAACCGTGTAATTTTAATCTTATTAATGATTTTTTTTACCGCCATCTACGGCTGCTCAAACAAGGCAGCAGAGCTTTATGATATTGCGCAGTTTGAGGAGAAACAGAAAAACAACAAACATGCCGCAGAGGTGTATGAGGAGATTATAAAAAAGCATCCTGATTCTGAATATGCCAAGAAGGCAAAGGAGCGGCTCTCTGAATTAAAAGGTGATGAAAAATGAAGAGCTATCGCAAGGAGCTGTGGTTTAATGCGCCGACACGCAGGGCATTTATTAATATTACAGCACAGATAGAGGAGTGCCTGAGAGAAAGCGGCATTAAAGAAGGCCTTGTGCTTGTGAACGCCATGCACATTACTGCATCTGTTTTTATTAATGATGATGAATCAGGCCTGCACCATGACTTTGACAAATGGCTTGAAAAACTTGCGCCTCATGAGCCTGTTTCTCAGTACCGGCATAATGTCGGCGAGGACAATGCTGACGCGCATTTAAAGAGGCAGGTCATGGGCAGGGAGGTTATTGTTGCTGTAACAGAGAGCAAACTGGACTTCGGCCCATGGGAGCAGATTTTTTATGGTGAATTTGACGGAAAGAGGAAGAAGAGGGTATTGGTTAAGATTATTGGGGAGTAGGGAAAACCTGCCCCCTATGCATTTTTTTGCTCTTTATTAAGGTCAAGGTCTGAATATTTTATGGGTGGTATGCCGCGGTGCATAAGAACTTCTGCAAAGGCTTTTTCTGAATAGCCTGCTATCTCAGCAGCCTTTCCAAGAGAGACCAAGCCATCTTCAAGAAGCTTTATGGCAAGCAACAATTTAACTTCATCTTCCTTTATATTCATTTCTGGCAGATTAACAGATATACCCATTTTTTTACCTCGCATTTAATGTCTATCGATAATTATACCATATAAGTTGTCTGTTTTAAAATTATTTTATGGTTTTTTATACTACCCTATCTGGCTCCCGTTGCCGTAGCCCTTCAACTGCCAGACTCATCCTTTAGCTCGCTCATATTACGGCTATCGCCGATGATTATGGCGGGTATCGTTTTCAACATAGTTCATAAAAACCCTATTCAATAAGAGTTACTTGTTCGTACACAGTAGGGAACTTATCTTGTTTTAGTCTAATTTTTGTGCCGTGATTGTGTCCTGTTCTTGCATCAAAATCAACAAACACGTATCCTTTTTCAGCACAGTCCAGAAATCTCTCAAATGAAAAACCAGATAAGACAAGAAGTTTTTCATATTTGAAATACTCGTGCTTATTTTCAATCTTGGTGTCAGCAATTACATAAAAGCAGTTCATTATTTTAGAGCCTATAGCATACTTGAGATCGTCAAATGCCCAATAAGGTTCAGGATTGATAGAACCTAAACCTACACGTTCATTTACCGTTTTAAGCCATGCAGCTATCTCAGGCTTAGATGTGTCAGCTTTGGAGGCATCAAAAACAAAGACAATCTTCTTTTTATCTCTATCAACGACAACTCTAAAACCACGATTTGTATACGCGATAGCGCTTGTAGTAGACCGAAAACTCTTTTCTGTCTCTGGATATTTCTTTCCAGCCTCTTTGTGTTTCCAGCCATATAAAGGGAGCAAAACACTTGAAACAATCTTCGCGCCAGTTGGTGAAGGTTCAACATGCTTTAAAGTTACCAATGAACTGGTATGTTTCCTTTGTCCTTTGAGTTCCCACTCCCGCGCATTTGGCAACGGCAAATTATTTTCCTTAATGCCAAGCAAAGATTCCAATGTATTACCGACCGCCCCGTCATTTCTTTTGTCAATTGTATTTTTTACGCTTTTTATCCAGCCAGCTTTAAAGATTTTTCTTATTTCACTAATTAATTCTTCTTTATTAAAAAGTCTCACCATGTTTACTCAGGCCTCCAGAAATCAAGAAGATATTCAAATGTTGCTCCCATCGTTATATAATTGGACGGCCAGCCGAATATTCCTATGCGATTTACTATATTAGTCCTATCCCAAATAATTGTATTTCTTAACTCATAACCTCTCTTTCTCAATTCTTCAACTAATGCGATATGTATAGTTATCCTTTTATTTTCCCACCACATATCTGGAACATTTATGACACAGTGGCCTTTAGGTTTTAAAAGTGGGAGCAACCGCTCGTAGATATCTCCCATCTCCACGGTATATTTTTCCAGACTCATTGTTCCAAGGTCTCTCGGGTCTTGGCTATATTGTTCAACCTTTAGATATTGCTCATTTTTTCTTTCATCGCCCCTACGGCTTTTATTCTTCCTCGCTCTATTCAACAAATTTGAATATGGCGGTGATGTAAAAATCAACTTAACAGTCTCTTCTTCTAAATATGCAGGAATATTAAAAGCGTCATCCTGTATTGCTAATTGTTTTGTATTCCCAAAAAGTGAGCTCTGGCCAACACGCTGCCTGCATAAATCTACATATTCTTCTTTCAGGTCAAAGCCGATTGCATTTCTGCCGCAATCCTGTGCCGCCAGCAGCGTTGTTCCTGAGCCCACAAATGGATCTAAAACTAATTCTCCGCAATGACTGAAAAGATCTATTATTTTTCTTGCAAGAGAAATCGGAAAAGTTGCTGGATGTAGTGTTCTGTCTCTTATATCTCTTTTTTCATATGTAAACTGCCAAACACCCAGTTGAGATTTTATCCAATCTTTAGGCGTCTGACAATTTATATGAGTAGGTTTACAGCTGCAAACCCTTTGATATTGAATATCTGCCTTGCTTGAATATAATGCCTGCGTTTCTCTTGCAGTCAAATATTCTTTAGCCTCCTTCTGATACTTGAATTTTTTATTTCTAACTTTTAATAAGCTCTGCATTTTAATTTCCTTTCAACTCTTTAATCTCACTCACATTCCGGCTATCGCCGAGGAATATGGTGAGGTTAGGGATCGCTGGTGCCATATAATCACATCTGTAATCGCATCCAGTCTTTAATAAGCAATTCAAATCTTGTTATCTCATCTTCGTTTAATTCACAGCTATGAGCAATTATATTCCGTAACATATTTAATTGAGAAAGTATTTGCTTCATTGCTTTTTTACTTCTAATCATAGCTGAAAAATCATTCCAATTAGCTTCAAAAATTTTTATTAGTTCTCCAAAATTAGCATATGACAAAGGATCTTCTGACCGTAACGAGATAACAGAGTCTTTTTCCTGTTCTTGCTTTCTTCTGGCTTCATCCTGCACATCTTTGGGTATTTTCTCGCCCCACCAATTCAGACCATATTTTTCTTTTAATGTTTCAGAAACAAGCCTTCGGATTGAGTTTTCTAAAGCATAATAAATAACATAAAAATCGGCCATTCTTCGAGCTTGTTTTCTTATATCAAATTCAAACAACTCTAAATCTATAACCTCATCTTTTTTTATTGTCTTAACATGTCCTATTTCAACTCCAGACTTTTCAAGACCTATGAGGTCAGACTCAAGCATTAAATTTTTCATTGAAAACAGTTTTAACTTATCTAATATTTCTGAGTTATTACTCACCGAGAATATGCTCCTTTAAACTCTTAAATATTGCATTAAACACTTCTACTTCTGTTGTGGCTGGCAAATTTAAATTTATGGTATATGAAATCCCAAGTTGCCGTAACTTTTCGACTGGCTCATGTGGAATTTTCTCTATTACTCCTTCATCTGCCTGCTTTTTCTTTATTTCAATCTTATGTTTTCCAGTAAAATCAGCCAGCTTGAATAACTCTTGCAATGTTCCTACTATACACCGGATATTCGGATCAGCTTTTGAAGCTCCGAGAAGAGTAATTATCTTTGCAGTTAATTCTTCTTTGCTTAACTTATTGGCATATTCATGTGCTGTAAAAAGGTCAGAATAGGTCTCTTTTATTCTTTTTGCAAGAACAAGACCAGATTTTGTATCATCACGAAAATCTTTATAATCTTGCGTTGGCACATTTCCTTGGTCTAAAAATCCAAGATTCTTCAATAAGGGTATCATTGCCCTATAGCTTGATGATTTTAGACCTAACATTGACGACATAAAATCCTGTGCAAATTTTGGAGGAACAGATGCTTTCTTAATTTCAGTAAACAATTTTGATAACTGCCCATAACTATTTACATATGGTGGATATTTTGCCATGGTGCATGCCCCCTTTGATTGTTAGCCTTGTGGCTGTTCATTTTTAAAACGTTTTCTTTAATCTCTAAATAGATTAATTCACCATTTCCTTCCTCACCCCTTTAAACGTCCCCTTATCTGCCTTTTGGTTAATAAATCTTCCAATCTCATCTTGCACAGCATAATCAAATTATTCATACTGTCTTCTGCCCGACACTTTGGAGACTAATTCAAATGTGCTTCCCATAATGACAAATCCTTTCAGGGTAAGAATTTTTCCTGTAAGCCACATCAAAAGTGAAAAAACCTTTACCATAGGAATCACCTCCTTAACCATCCTACCTAAGCGTTGTCTCCATTTAGTCGGCACCCAAAATATCGGGCACAAAACAGTATGATAGAAATTATTTACTCCTCCTTCTCATCCCTTTTAAAAGGCACCTCATTCGTCTTTTAGCCAATAACTCTTCTCGCCTTTTTCTGCTGTCAATATAAAATTTCATTCTGCATTACCATATCAATAGCGCTATACCAGTCTATGTAATCGCCGATTTTATCTTCAATGATTTCCAGTTCATTAGCTTTAAGCTTTCTTCCGAGTTTTTCTTCAGCAACATTTTGAACATCTTCAATATTTATTGAATAAATAATTTTTGAGGTATTCATATTATTTATTCCCCCTCACCCCAGCCCTCTCCCGCAAGGGGAGAGGGGGAATATCATTTTTTTTAAGATTGTTTCGGGCTAAAGCCTCTCACAATGACTTGATGGCACACGCTTCATAAAACAACAAAGGGCAGAGAGTACCCCCTGCCCTTTTACTCATGATTTCTATATCGCTCTCAACTTTCATAAAGTCTACATCAACTCATTGCACGCAGGCTAAAGCCTGCGGCTACCAGTAAAATGAAATTTTTTACACAGCCTGTTAACTGCACTTTGAAAACCCGCAGGAGCGGCAGACAGCGCAGCCGCTTTCGTGCTCAAGTGCGCTGCCGCAGTCAGGACATGCGCCGCCGATAAAAAGATGCTTCTCTGTTGCGACATGCGAGCCCCCGCCTTTTGCAGATGCTTTATGGCTCCTTGTTTCTGCCGGACAGTCCTTATTAAAATAGCGCTCCAGAGCCTTTGCAATGGCGTCTGAACAGGAAAAGACCTTTCCGCCATCTTCCCATGCTGGAGAGTGGCATGATATGCCTTTTAATTGTTTTATTATTGCCTCAGGACTGGTATTGCTGCGAAGCGCCAATGATACAAGCCTGCTTATTGCCTCTGACTGGGATGCAGCGCAGCCGCCTGCCTTGCCCATCTGGGAAAATAGTTCAAAGGGATGGCCGTCTGCATCTTCATTGATTGTAACATAAAGATTGCCGCAGCCTGTGTTCATAAGCCTTGTCTCGCCTTTTATAACAACCGGCCTTGGCTTTGGCGTTACCTTTCCAACTTCAGAAGGCTGTGCAGCATTAACAGGGGTTGTTTCTTTTTGCGTCTCTGTTTTTTTGCTCTTGCCTGTGGAAAGAACCTGCTCTTCCCTGCTGCCGTCGCGGTATATGGTCACGCCCTTGCAGCCGAGCTTGTATGCCGTCATATAAACCTTTTCAACATCCTTTGGCTCTGCATTATGGGAAAAGTTTACTGTCTTGGATACGGCGTTGTCAGTATATTTCTGAAACGCTGCCTGCATCTTGATGTGCCACTCAGGCTCTATATCATGGGAGGTAACAAATACCCTCTTTACATCCTTTGGCACAGAGTCCATTGCATTCATGCCGCCCATTATGGCGATTGTTCTCATAAGCTCATCAGAATAAAAACCGTCTGCAACAGCCCTCTCTTTAAAATATGGATTAACCTCAAGAAGCTCGTCCTTGTCCATTACTGTCTTTACAAAGGAGATTGCAAACAAAGGCTCAATCCCGCTTGAGCAGTTTGCAATGATGCTCAGCGTCCCTGTTGGAGCTATGGTTGTTACTGCTGCGTTCCTTACCTTTGGCCCGCCGTGCATATCATAGATGCTTCCTTTATAATTTGGAAATGCGCCGCGCTTTTTTGCAAGCTCAATAGACGCCTTTCTTGCCTCTGA
>MHEL01000106.1:0-7765 GCA_001803815.1 Nitrospirae bacterium RBG_19FT_COMBO_42_15
CTCATATAATGCCATCCTCTGGGGATTTGTATTATTTTCTGCCGGCATGATTAGCGGCGGCATATGGGCATTTTATGCATGGGGGACATATCTTTTGTGGACGCCAAAGGAGATATGGTCATTAATCATCTGGATATATTATGCAGGCATTCTTCATGCGTGGCTTATCAAGGAATGGCAAAAGGAGAGGATTGCCTATCTGAACATAATTGGGTTTATCATTGTCCTCTTTACCTATGTAGGCGTCGGTCTTCTTATGAAAAGCTCACACCAGTTTTAGCCCTCTCTCTTCCATCCCTCTATCTCATTATGCAGCTTTAAAAAACGATCAATCGCAGGATGGTCTATACCAAGAAGATTTTTAAATCTCTGTAATGATTCTTCAAAAGAGGTTACCCTGCTTCCGCTCAGGAGGTTGTCTGCGTATGCAACAATCTTTTCTTCAGGGGTTATTGGAAGATAATCCTTATCAGGCAGACCCAGCACACGCGCCTCATTTGCAGGAATCCCGGCTCCTATATGTCTTTCAATAATCCTGATAATCCGTTCATCCATCCCAAGTTCTACGGCTATCTCTGCCCCGATCACTGCATGCTCAATCCCATGGCTCTTCGCCCTTCCTATATCATGCAGCAGTGAGCCAAGCCTGATTAATTCCTTATCAACAGGCAGCTTAATCTCATCAACAATGCTCATGGCAGCCTTTGCCACAGCAATAACATGTTCTATAACCTTATCAGAACACCCTGCTTTTTTTAATAATTCTATTTCTTTTTCAGATTTCATGTTCCTATCGCTTCAAAAATAAGCAATGATTGAAACTGACAAGATCTTTACTATATATAATACATCCAATGTGTTAAAGTAAACAATTAATTTTTTATGGAGAAAGTGTAGTAATTTGTATTGACTAAAATATACCCACTATGCTAAATTAAATAATTATTTTTTAAGGGTTTTATGGAGGTATAGTTGAGAAGCGATGTAATAAAAAAGGGGATTGAGCGGGCGCCGCACAGGGCTCTCCTTTTTGCAACAGGTATAACAAGGGAGGATTTAAAAAAGCCCTTGATCGCTGTTGCAACAAGCTATACAGATATTATCCCCGGCCACATTGGGATGCGCGACCTTGAGCGGTTTATTGAAAAAGGCGTGCACTCTGCAGGCGGCTATCCCTTTTTCTTTGGCGTTCCCGGTATATGCGATGGCATTGCAATGGGACACAAGGGCATGCACTACTCCCTGCCCTCTCGTGAATTGATTGCAGATATCATTGAGACCATCTCCTATGCACATTCATTTGACGGTATTGTGCTTTTAACAAACTGCGATAAGATTACACCGGGGATGCTCATGGGCGCTGCAAGGGTGAATATTCCTGCTATTGTTGTTACAGCAGGGCCAATGCTCGCGGGCCATTACAAAAAGGCGAGGGTGAATTTTGTCGGCGGCACCTTTGAGGCGATAGGGAGATACAGAAAGGGCGAGATTACAGAAGAGGAATTATCAAACCTTGAGATGTGCGCCTGCCCCGGGCCGGGCTCTTGTCAGGGGCTTTATACTGCAAACACCATGGCCTGTGTAACAGAGGCGCTCGGCATGTCTTTGACAGGCTGCGCAACTGCCTTGGCAGTCTCTGCTGATAAGAGACGAATTGCATACGAAAGCGGCATGAAGATTGTTGAGCTTGTTAAAAAGGATATTTTGCCAAAAAAGATTATGAACAAGAATGCATTTGAAAATGCCATACGCGTTGATATGGCGCTCGGAGGCTCAACAAATACAGTATTACATATACCTGCAATTGCCAAAGAGGCAGGCGTTGCTATAAACCCTGAACTATTTGACAAGATAAGCAGGGAGACGCCGCATATATCAAGCCTCCTGCCGTCAGGCGAGTATTATCTTGAAGATTTGGAATATGCAGGCGGCATACCGGCAGTATTAAAAAGGCTGAGGTCAAAATTAAAAAATAACATGACTGTAAGCGGCAAAAATATATACGAGATAGCGCAGGAAGCAAAGGTTATAGATGAAAATATTATAAGGCCGCTTGATAAGGCATATCATAAAGAAGGCGGCATTGCATTATTAAAGGGAAACCTTGCGCCTGACGGAGCTGTTGTAAAGCAGACAGCAGTGAGCGAGAAGATGATGAAGTTCAGAGGCAAGGCAAAGGTCTTTGATTCAGAGGACGCTGCAATGAAGGCGATCATGGCGAATAAGATAAAGTCAGGCGATGTGGTTGTAATAAGATACGAAGGCCCAAAAGGAGGCCCTGGCATGAGGGAGATGCTTGCGCCGACTGCTGCAATAACAGGCATGGGGCTGGCAGACTCTGTCGCCTTGATTACAGACGGCAGATTTTCTGGCGGCACGCAGGGGCCGTGCATTGGCCATGTATCTCCAGAGGCAATGGAGGGGGGGGCTATTGCAATTGTTAAGGATGGCGATACAATTATTATAGATATCCCAAAGCGAAAACTTGAATTAAGATTAAGCCCTGAAGAGATAAAGGCAAGATTTGCAAAATGGAAGCCGATTGCGCCAAAGATAAGGGGCGGATATCTGGAGAGATATGCTAAATTTGTGACGTCGGCGAATACAGGGGCAATATTAAAAACATGACAACCAAAAAAACAGGTGCAGAGATATTTGTTGAGAGCCTGAAAAAAGAGGGCGTAAAGACCGTCTTTGGCTATCCGGGCGGTGTTGTGCTTGGAATCTTTGATGTACTCTACAGCGAGAAGAATATAGATGTAATCCTCACGCGGCATGAGCAGGGCGCAACACACATGGCAGACGGCTATGCAAGGGCAACAGGCAGACCCGGTGTTACATTGGTAACATCAGGCCCTGGCGCAACAAATACGGTTACAGGCATTGCAACAGCATATATGGACTCTATCCCTATTGTTGTATTTACAGGACAGGTTGCAACAAAGATGATAGGCAATGATGCCTTTCAGGAGGCAGATATTGTCGGCATCACAAGGCCATGCACAAAATATAACTATCTTGTAAAGGATGTGAATGACCTTGCTGATACTATTGCAGAGGCATTCTATATTGCAAAGACAGGAAGGCCGGGTCCTGTTTTGATTGATCTGCCAAAGGATGTTACACAGGCAAAGACTGATTTCAAATATCCTGAAAAGGTTGAGTCGAGGAGCTATCGGCCTACATATTATGGAAACAAGTGGCAGATAAAAAAGGCAGCGCATTTTATTGCAAAGGCAAAGAAGCCTGTTATATATGCAGGCGGCGGGGTAATCATATCAAATGCATCAGCAGAGTTAAAAGAGCTTTCTGAGCTGACAAAGATACCAGTAACAATGACACTCCTTGGTCTTGGAGGTTTTCCGGGAAGGCACGCATTATCACTCGGCATGCTCGGCATGCACGGCACCTATGCAGCAAACATGTCTATTCATAATTCGGATTTAATCATTGCTGTTGGCGCAAGGTTTGATGACAGGGTAACAAGCAAGGTAGAGGAATTTGCGCCTGAGGCAAAGATTATCCATATTGATATTGACCCTACATCAATAAGAAAAAATATCCATGTAGATGTGCCTATTGTCGGAGATGCAAGGCTTGTGCTTGCTGACCTCATTCAGGCTATTAAAGAAAATCCAGAGGCAGAGCCGTGGGATAAAATTCGTGAGTCATGGCTTAAGCAGATTGATGAATGGAAAATAGAAAGACCATTAAGCTATGAACAGGATGATATAATCAAGCCCCAGTTTGTTGTGGAAAAGATAAACGAGATTACAAATGGAGATGCAATAATAACAACAGAGGTGGGCCAGAACCAGATGTGGACTGCGCAATTCTACAAGTTTGATAAACCAAGGACGCTCCTTTCATCAGGAGGGCTCGGCACAATGGGCTATGGCTTTCCAGCTGCAATCGGAGCACAGGCAGCATTTCCAGACAGGCTCGTGTTTGACATTGCAGGCGACGGAAGCATACAGATGAACATACAGGAGCTTGCAACTGCTGTGCTGAACAACCTGCCTGTTAAAGTGGCTATATTGAACAATCAGTATCTCGGCATGGTCAGGCAGTGGCAGGAATTATTTTTTGACAAGAGATATTCATCTGTTAATCTTGCAGGAAGCCCTGACTTTGTAAAACTTGCAGAGGCATACGGCGCTGTCGGCCTCCGCGCAGTAGAGCCGTCTGATGTTGAAGGTGTAATAAAAGAGGCAATAAAGGTAAAGAAGCCTGTATTGATGGACTTTGTAGTTGACAGGGAAGAGGATGTGTTTCCAATGGTGCCTGCAGGCGGCGCTATAAACCAGATGATGTTTGCACCTGAAAAAAAGAAACAGGAGGCGAGGCTGAAGGCAGTTAAATAATAACATAATAAAAATGTGTCATTCCGCACTTGATGCTGTTCTTCGCTACTCCGTAGCTATGGAACAGCGTAGGATAGCGGAATCCAGTCCTTCGACAAGCTCAGGATGCATGGTGAGCCTGTCGAACCATGGATTCCTGCTTTCGCAGGAATGACAAATATTGAATCATTATTTAATTGAGGTCATATTTTTATGCAGCACATAATATCACTTCTTGTAGAAAACAAGTTCGGCGTTCTGTCAAGGGTTTCCGGCCTGTTCAGCGGCAGGGGATTTAACATTGAGACCATCTGTGTCGGCCCTACGCTTGACCCGAGTATATCGCAGATGACAATAGTAACAAAAGGGGACGACAGGATAATTGAGCAGATAACAAAACAGCTTAACAAACTTATAGATGTCATAAAGGTTGTAGATTTGACAGAAAAGGAATATGTCTTAAGAGAGACTGCTTTAATCAAGATTAATGCAAGGCCGGAGGACAGGGCAGAGGCATTAAGGATAGCAGATATATTCAGGGCAAGGGTTGTTGACTCAACGCCGACTACATATACAGTTGAGATTACCGGCGATGAAAAAAAGATAGAGGCGATAATAAATCTGCTTAGGCCTCTCGGCATAAAGGAGTTGATACGAACCGGAAAGATTGCAATAGCAAGGGAAGAGGGAAAGGCAATAGCAAAAGAGTAAGGGGCAGCTCGTAATGACATTAATAATGTTTTAGGAGGGACTCATATTATGAATATCTATTATGACAAGGATGCGGATTTAAAATTATTGAAAGGGAAAAAGATTGCTGTTATTGGGTATGGCTCGCAGGGCTTTGCCCATTCAAATAATCTTAAAGAGAGCGGTATGGATGTTATTATTGGTTTAAAAGACGGAAGCAAATCTGCTGAAAAGGCAAAAAAGGCAGGCCTGACTGTTATGTCAACAGAAGATGCTGCAAAGGCAGCAGATATTATGATGATACTTGTGCCTGACGAGCAGCAGGGCAATATGTATGATACATCAATTGCGCCATATATAAAAAAGGGCGCATATCTTGCCTTTGCGCACGGCTTTAATATCCATTTTGGCCAGATTGTGCCGAGAGATGATATAAATGTTTTTATGGTTGCGCCAAAGTCGCCGGGACATCTTGTAAGGCATGAGTATACTAAAGGCGGCGGAGTGCCGATGCTTATTGCAATACACAAGGACCCTTCAGGAGACACAAAGAAGACGGCTCTTGCTTATGCCTCTGCTATTGGCGGCGGCAGGGCAGGGATTATTGAAACCTCGTTTAAGGAAGAGACAGAGACAGATTTATTCGGCGAGCAGACTGTTCTTTGCGGCGGCGCCTCAGCGCTTATTTTAGCAGGATACGAGACGCTTGTTGAGGCCGGCTATGCGCCGGAGATGGCGTATTTTGAGTGTCTCCATGAATTAAAGCTTATCGTTGACCTGATATACGAGGGCGGGATCTCCAATATGAGATACTCTGTCAGCAATACAGCGAAATACGGCGATATCACAAGGGGGCCGAGGATAGTTACAGAAGAGACAAAAAAGGAGATGAAGAAGATCTTAGCAGAGATTCAGAGCGGGGAATTTGCCAAGGAGTGGATGTTAGAAAACAGGGTGAATCGTCCTGTATTCAATGCGCTGCTTAAAAGGGGGCAGGAGCATCAAATAGAAGAGGTTGGCGCTAAATTGCGGGCAATGATGCCGTGGCTTGGAAAAAATAAGATAGTGGATAAGAGCAAAAATTAATAATTTGGGTAGATTAAAAAACAGATTCATTGCAAAGATACTTACAAGGTTTCCTGCCCTATTAAATATATATGTAAAAAGGGCAAAGCCAATTGTTGTAAAGGGCATCCCATGGATGCCCTTTACAAAAGATTTAAAAAAATGCAAGATTGCCCTTCTTACAACAGCAGGCGTCCATCTAAAGAGCCAGTCCCCATTCAACATGAACGACCCTGACGGCGACCCTACATACAGGGAGATACCTCTTAACACGCCTAATTCAGAATTAATAATAACCCACGATTACTATGACCATAAGGATGCTGATAAGGATATAAATATTGTTTTTCCAATTGACCGTCTTAAAGAGATGAAGGCCAAAGGCGAGATAAGAGAGATCGCTGAAATCAACTACGGCCTCATGGGCCATGTAGATGAAAATTATATTCCAGCTCTGATAAATGCAACCGGCCCAAAGATAGCAGACAGGCTAAAGGCAAACAATGTTGATGCAGCGATTTTAACGCCCGGCTGAGGCCTCTGCAATCGGTCAGTTGGCCTGATACAAAGGGAGATAGAAAGGGCGGGGATTTCTACTATCAGCATATCAGCAGTCAGGGAGTTGACAGAGGAGGTAAAGCCTCCAAGGGCAGTATTTTTAAAATGGCCTATCGGCCATCCTCTCGGCGAGCCGTTTAATGTAAAACAACAGACAGCAGTCTTAAAAAGCGCATTCAATGCCTTGAAGGAAATCAAAGAGCCGGGCACAATCATAGACCTTCCGTATAAGTGGAGGAGGGAGGAGTACTAAAAAAACAAAAAGCGCCATTAGCTTTTCCAATTTTGCCAAAGTCAAATTTTTCCTTTCCCTTTTTTAAGCATCTGCTAAAACTTCCTCAAATTCAAATTTCTCCATTGTTATAGCGTTTGTAGGGCATCTCTTTGCGCAAAGGCCGCAGCGTATGCACTTATCCTCATCCTTTAGCATTGCAGCCCCATCTATAGATGCCAATATGCCTTCCTTGTTCTTCTCGTAATCCTCTTTAGAGATGCCATACCTATTTTGTACTATCGTGGCAAGGTTTCCATCACCCTCAAGATCAGTAAGATTTACAAGCTTAAGGCAGTTCATGGGGCAGACATCAACGCAGCCTCCGCAGGCGATACACAACTCGCCATTAAATATTGTATTGATATTGCATTTAAGGCACCTCTCAGCCTGTTCAATAGCCATATCCTCACGATACCCCTTTTCAACCTGAACAAATCCATTAAGCCTCTCTTTTCCATCTCTTAATAATGGTTCCTCTCGTTTTATCTTAATATACCCTTCAGGCTGCTTGTGGTCCTTTAGCGGTGTCATCCTCGCCCGTTTTTCAATCCTGCGCTCATTGCCGCGAAGATATTTATCAATCGCCCTCGCCGCCTTCTGGCCTGAGGCAACAGCGCCGATAACAATCGCCGGGCCTGTTGCAACATCACCTGCCGCAAAAACACCCGGTATGCCTATATTTAGACTGTCATCTGTAACAATGGTTCCCCACCTTGTTGCCTTAAAATCCTTGCAGCCCTTTAAACAGGCATTATCAGATCCCTGGCCGACGGCTGTAATAACGGTGTCGGCATCAATAATAAATTCCGAGCCCTCTACTTCAACAGGGCTTCTC
>MHEL01000106.1:7783-12212 GCA_001803815.1 Nitrospirae bacterium RBG_19FT_COMBO_42_15
TCTCCAAGCCCCATTTTAATGCATTCTAATGCCTTTACCCTGCCCTTTTCATCGCCTATTATTCTTACTGGATTTGTGAGCAGCTTGAATACAACACCCTCCTCACGCGCGCCCTCTATTTCTTCTCTTCTCGCTGGCATCTCCTCTTCTGAACGGCGGTAGATTATCATTGCCTCTTTAGCGCCAACCCTTAATGCTGTCCTTACAGCATCCATTGCAACATTACCGCCGCCTATTACAATTACCTTTTTCCCAAGGTCAAGTTTCTCACCGAGGCCGACCCTCCTTAAGAAAGCGATGCCCTGTAAGACGCCTTCCAGATCTATCCCGGTAATGGAAAGCGGCCTGCTCAAGTGGGCGCCTACAGCTATTAATACCGCCTCAAAACCCTCATCAAAAAAATCCTGCAGGGTAATATCCTGCCCAACTGCTGTATTAATGCGGACATCAATGCCGAGGTTGAGGATAGAATCTACATCAAAATTTGTCACCTCTTTTGGCAGTCTGAATGCCGGAATGCCTAAATGGAACATGCCGCCGATAATAGGCATAGATTCAAATATGGTTACCTTATAACCGAGACGGGCAAGGTCATGGGCGCCTGTCATCCCGGCTGGACCAGAGCCGACGACAGCAACCTTTTTGCCGATAGGAACACCCTTTGATTTGCCAAAGGCAGACGATAGCTCAGCAGATTTATTAATATCTGAATTTGTAGCCTCCAGAAAGGCGTCAACAGCAAATCTCTTCAGGGCGCGTATGGCGACCGGTTCATCAATACTGCCTCTACGACAGGCTGTTTCACATGGGTGGACGCATATGAGGCCGCATATCGGGGCAAATGGATTTGGGCCTCTGGCAATGGCATAGGAGCGTAAATAATCTCCGTCAGCAATGGCATTCACATAGCCAACTGCCGAGGTATTAACAGGGCATGCATCCTGACACTTGATCATCTTCCTGAAATAAGCAATGTCAGGTATTTTTACCTGATACTTTCTCTCAAGCATTTTATCTTCTCCTAATAGATATTATTTAAAGTCATTGTGCAAGTGAGCGAGTATAGATAAGCTATAATATAGCATACTATAGCATAAAATTGGGGGAAAAAGAAGTTTTATATGAGAAAAAAATGCTGCACTTGACAAAAATTATATTTGTGGTATTTTAAGACAGGTTTCATTTGTAGGCGCCTGCGATTACTGGAGATATTATGGAAATAGAAAAGATAATAGAAGGACTGCATCCCCTTGAACATAAGTTTTTAAGCGCCTTTAAAGAGGCTGAGGCGCTTTCTGATGAAGATGTAATGGCAAAGGCAGGCCTTGATGAGGCGCGGCTTGATATGGTTGTCGGCTGGCTTTCTGCAAAGGGTGCGCTGACTGTTTCTGAAACAGGAAAGGATGAGATTGTTTCGCTTACAGATATTGGCAAAAGGTATGCAGCAGCAAAGATACCTGAGCTTCGCATAGTAAATGATTTAAAGGAAGGGAAAAAGTTCACAATCAAAGACCTCCAGCAGAGGGGGGATATGGAGCCGACAGAGATAAGCTCTGCAATAGGCGCATTAAAAGAGGCAGGGATTATTTCTATTATTGAAGGCGGCTTTCTTTCTCTGCAAAAGACAGATACAACAGCCTTTGACCATCTCCAGCTTACCATTGAAGGGATAGCAGAATCTAATGAGGTGGATTTAACGCTTTATAAAAAAGACTATCCTGATTATGCAAATATTATAGAGCTTCACCACAGGAAAAGGGGAAAGGCAAAAGGCATTTTCAGGATACAGGAGAAGATAAAAAGAAGGTTTGAGCTTACTGAAGACGGCAGGAATCTGATAAAAGCATTATCAGGCATGGCAGTTGCCACAGAGGAGCTTTCCCAACTGACGCCTGCTATATTAAAGGATGGAAGCTGGAGGGGAAAGGGCTTTAGGAAATACAATATCTCTCTTCCGGCGCCGAGGATTACTGCCGGCAGAAAACATCCCTACAGGGAATTTCTTGATTTTACAAAATACAAGCTTGTCAGCATGGGTTTTGAAGAGATGAGGGGGCCATTAGTTGAGGCAGAGTTCTGGAATAATGATGCGCTTTATATGCCCCAGTTCCATCCTGCAAGGGATATACATGACGGGTATTTTTTATCTGAGCCTTCTCATGCAAAAAAGATAGAGGAGCCATTTTTAAAAAATGTCAAGGCCGTCCATCAGAGCGGCGGAAAGGCAAAATCAAAAGGCTGGAGGTACCATTTCAGCGAAGAGCGCGCAAAACAGCTTGTTCTAAGAAGCCAGGGGACTGCCGTGTCAGCAAGGAGGCTTGCAGGAAAGCCGAATATACCGGGAAAATATTTCTCCATTGCAAGGTGCTTTCGTTATGAGCAGGTGGATGCAACACATGCAACAGACTTTTTCCAGATAGAGGGGATTGTGCTTGGCGAGGGGATAAATTTTAGAACCCTGTTGGGGCTTCTGAAACTATTTGCCCATGAGGTTGCAGGCGCAGAAATAAGCAAATTTCTGCCTGCATATTTTCCATTCACAGAGCCCTCTGTTGAGCTTCATGTTAAACACCCGAAGCTCGGATGGATGGAGCTTGGCGGCGCAGGACTATTCAGGCCGGAGGTTACAATACCGCTCGGCGTGGATGTGCCTGTAATAGCATGGGGACTCGGTTTAGACAGGATGGCAATGGTGGCGCTCGGGCTGCACGATATAAGGGATCTGTTCTCAGGTGATTTGGATTTGATAAGGACATTGAAGCTGGAGTATTAATATAAATGCATTAGCTAAAACGTCAGTTGTAGCCGCAACCTTTAGGCTGCGTTATAAGATTTGATTTGTTAGACAATTTTATGAATCGCGGGCTAAAGCCTGCGGCTACCATAATTATATTTTATTAGAAAGAAGTTATTATGCCGACAATTACAGTAATAAAAAGTGATTTAGAAAATCTGTTAAAAAAGAAGTTCACCATAGACAAGCTTGAGGACTATCTCAAATGGACAAAGGGCGAGGTCAAGGGCTATGATGAAAAAACAGATGAGATAAAGCTTGAGCTTAATGACAGCAATCGGCCTGACCTCTGGTGCTGTGAAGGGATTGCAAGGCAGGTAAGATGGAGGCTTGCGAATAAAAAAGAGCCGTATCCATTTCTGAATAAAAAAACAAAGAACGAGATTATTGTATCAAAGGAATTAAAAGATGTAAGACCCTATGTTGCTGCGTGCACAGCAACAGGCATCAAGGTAACAGATAATATCCTCGCACAATTAATCCAGACGCAGGAAAAGCTCTCTTATATCTTTGGCAGAAAGAGGCTTGGCATTGCCATTGGCGTCTACAACTTAGAGAAGATAAGATTTCCAGTCTATTACAAGGCAGTAAGACCGGATGAGGTTTCATTTATGCCTCTCGGTTTTGAAGAAAAGATGAACCTCGGCAAAATACTCAGCGAGCATCCTAAAGGCAAAGAATTTGGCGGTATATTAAAGGGCAAGGAGCTGTATCCCCTTCTGACTGACAGTGAAAACAAGATACTCTCATTCCCGCCGATAATAAACAGCAGAGAAATCGGCGAGGTGAAGGTTGGCGATGAAAATCTATTTATAGAGGCGACTGGAATAGATATCAGATTGGTTATCCTTGCAATAAATATCATGGCAGCAAATCTTTTTGATAGGGGTGCGAACATAGAGCCTGTGCAGGTAAAGTATCCTTTTGCAACAGAACTCGGAAAGGCAACTTCTACGCCGCTGAACTTTTCAGAACAAGTAACAATATCCCATGCAGATATTGAAAAGGCGCTGGGCGAGGTGTGGAAGGATAAGGATATCAAGGCGTATCTCTCAAGCTATGGATATGACATAAAGATGAAAAATAAAAAGATTGCTGCTGTACTGCCATTCTTCAGGGACGATTTAATGCATCCAATGGATGTTATAGAAGACCTTGCAATAAGCAGGGGCTATGATACATTCAAGCCGATTATGCCGCATCACTTTACTGTTGGCAGCCTGTCTGATATAGAATTTTTATCTGACAGAATAAGGGGGCTTTTTGTTGGCATCGGATTTCAGGAGATTATATCAAATATCTTAACATCAAAAAATGAGCTTCTGACAAAGATGAATATGCCTGATGAAAGGCTTGTTGAGATTTCAAATGTGATGTCAGAGAGCTATTCTGTTTTGAGAAATTCGCTTGTGCCATCGCTCCTTCGTGTAGAGGCAGAGAGCTCAAAGGCATTCTATCCTCACAAGGTCTTTGAGGTTGGCGAGGCTGCGTTATATGATGAAAATGATGTTATGGGAAGCAGGACGATTTTAAATGCCTCAGCCTTAATCGCTCATCAAAATGCAAATTTCTCTGAGATGCACTCATATCTTGACATCCTTTTCTATTACCTAAACCTTGAATACAGCCTTGAGC
>MHEL01000106.1:12277-12504 GCA_001803815.1 Nitrospirae bacterium RBG_19FT_COMBO_42_15
CCGGAAGCCCTTGAAAAATGGGGCATAAACTGCCCCAGCGCCTGTTTTGAAATATCGGTTGATAACCTCCTAAATTTAAAGAGATAATCCAACAAAAAACCTTTTCTTGCAACCCGTCATTTTTGTGGTATCCTTAATACTTAGCAGGCTGTTGAAAAAGTCTGCTATTGCCAAAAATGTCATTCTGAGCCCTTCGCATGTCATTCTGAGCGTAGCGAAGAATCTCG
>MHEL01000107.1:0-850 GCA_001803815.1 Nitrospirae bacterium RBG_19FT_COMBO_42_15
AATCCGGGGCTGGTTCAATGGTAAATTCTACTTACATGGGCGGGATAGGAGGTGATTGGGGTTACGGGATGGCGCTGGACAGTGCGGGCAATGTTTATCTCGTAGGAGAGACACAGTCCACGAGCTTCCCGACCAAGAACCCATTCCAGGCTTCCCATGCAGGCGGCACCGCCGATGTGTTCGTGGCAAAGATCGTGGAGGTGGCTGATCTCGCAGTCAGCAAGGTCGACTCCCCCGACCCGGTGACCGTGGGGCAAAACCTCACCTACGCGATCACGATTACGAACAATGGGCCTGATACTGCTACAGGTGTTACGCTTACAGATGCCCTGCCTGGCGGCGCTACTTTTCTGTCTTCAAGCCCATCGCAGGGCACATGCAGCGGCACAACTACTGTAACATGCAGCATTGGCAGCCTTTCTAACAGCGCAAGCGCAACTGTTACAATCGTGGTAACGACAAATACATCAGGCTCCTTGAGCAATACTGCAACAGTTACGGCAAATGAGACAGATTCCGATTCTGCCAACAACAGCGCAACTCAGAACACAACTGTCTCAGCAGCAGGCAGCGGAGACAGCGCTGACAGCAGCGGAGGCAGCAACGGTAGCGGAGGATGCGGCGGCGCGATTAGTGATTATAGAAATGGCAATGAGCCTCCTTTTTCAGGCTCAATGCTGCTCCTTGCGCCTGTAGCATGGCTCTTGCTTAGGAAGATGAAAAAGATGATAAAGGTTCAGGCACCGGGGAATAATGGGGACACTGAGCCTGTCTAAAAACTTTAGCCACTAATCACCGAATATGATAGAGTAATAGAAAAAAAACAAAGCAGAAAGGCGCCCATCATATG